>JANOQC010000109.1:0-24925 GCA_031422175.1 Sphingobacteriia bacterium
GGTATCACTCATAACCATTTTCTTTATATATGGTCCGAATAATAAAGAAATCATAGAAAACTTTTTTGGCCCTTTATAAAGACCAGTTTCAACAGCTTTTCTTAAATGAGTCATCATTTGAGGTAAATTCATTTTACCCCATTTTTGATGATTATCTGGAGTTAAAGCTTCTACTCTAGATCGAATTAACTGATGAGTTGTACTATTGTACAAAGTAGGCTTTGCCATTTTAGGAAAATTGTTTGCTTAAAATTAAGCAGAAATTTCCACCCAAGTATGATCGGCTAATAATTTTACAGAGGAAACAAATTGTTTAAATGGTCCTGATTTGCCCCATTCGTTTGGAGCCACAAGCGATAACATATAATTACCGTCTTTTTTCTCGTATAAGTGGTATGTATGTCCAATTTGGGGCTTAAATGTGAGTCGAGTTTCATAGATCATCATACTCAATTCTTTCCTTTTTCTTATTTCTTGTGCTTGTTTTGCTAAAAGTTCAATTTGTTGCCTAATTTGATCTAATTGCATGTTGGTTTGATCTTCCATGGCACTTAATGCTTTGTGCTTGATCACTCCTTCTTTAGTTGGTCGGATTACAACACCAGATACAGAAGACGCATAGGGTAGTACACTTAATTGTTTGTGATAAATTTCAATATTTTTAAATGCAAGTTGATCTTTGTTGGTTCCCTCTTGGGTAACTTTTAAGTATCCATTTGGCATTATTTCGTGAAGAACATTCAAAGTCAGCACCTCATTTTTATAAAATTGAATTTGAAGTGTAGAAGAATTAATGATACTTGAAATATAAGTATCTGCTAATTCGATATTGCTAAATGGTCTTGATTGATCATCAGGAATAATTTCATATTGGCTATAAAAGGCCTCGTTGTCTAAGCTTACCCAATTAGTAATAAAAGTAATGGCATGGCCATTTTGAATACTTTCGATTTTATAATTTCCATTTTTTGGCGCTAAGCCATAATCGTAATTACATTTCTCTGGAAATAATTGCCAACTAGCCAAAAAATTATACACTTGAACCATAAATCAATCTAATTTAACTAATAGTAATACAAAATATGATTCTAAAAGTTGAAGTAAAGCAATAAAAAAATCCCGGTAACAGATAGCAACCGGGATTTTTTAATTCTTTCCATATTTTAAAAGAAAACAAAATTACTATTTAACGTTGAAATCAACTTGCAAAGTGCCCCAATTTAATGAAACTACACCCTTATCTGAAACAGTATAGGTTAAGCGCTCTAATGATGCGGGTGCAGTAATTGGTGCAACATTCAATCTTAGAGCATCCTCTGCTTCTTTGTAGCTGAATGCGCCCCATTGTTTCCAAGTCTTATTAAAGATAAGGGTCCAATCAGAACCATTATTTATAGCAAAGAAGCCATATTTACCTGCAGGTAAAGTTTTGCCATTGATAGTAACATCTTTGCTTATTTCGAAAACTGTTGCATCATTTGCCCCTGTTCTCCAAACCTTTCCTTGCATTGGTTCTACATCTTTACCGATGGTTCTTCCCTTAAGAGCCGGGGAACTATAATTTATGGAAACAGTTGTTCCATTTTGAAGGGTAGCGGTTGCAGTTGCCGAAGGACTTGGTTTCTGAGCACAAGCAGATCCAATAGTCATGAAAATAATGGCAAAGGCAGAAAAGAAAGCTAATTTTTTCATTGTTATTTTTTTATTTTAAACGAAATTGAAGAAAAATTGTTGATTTTGATTAAGCATTATGGATAAACGGTTGATTAATTTACTTGAACTACTTCTGGCCTCCTAACCAACTGCGTACTATACCTAAATTTCAAATCTGTGGTAAAAGTAACATTCCATTGCTTCATATTATCAATAGTTCTTGGAAAATAGAAAGCTTTTAATTCCATGGTTCCAAAAACCAAATTTTCGTTTCTACTTCTAATACCAGCCCCAACTGCACTGTACCAATCTCCCTCTAAAATAGGACTGCCCGAATTTTTTAAATAGGAGATATTGGCAAAACCAAAAGGAGCAAACCTAAAGCCTGCTATACTCCAAGTATTATAAAAGACCGACTCCATATTTATAGTTGCTCGTCCAGAAGAAATAGTTGTTGGATTTCTGTTGACTGGTAATCCATAAATGCTAGAAAGTCTTAGTGGATCATTTAAAAAAGTATTGATTTGTTGGGTAAAACTGCCACTTATAAAATGCCTTAAATACCAAGTAGAGGAGCCCAACCTTCTTAATTTAGTAAACGACTCGGCACTAGCTAAAAAACTAATATCTTCTAACCTATTGTTATTATAATACCCACCTAATTTTAAATTGTAATTTAAGTAGTTGTTTTTATTTCCAAAATAACTTCTTTGATAATCTGCACCAACATACAACCTCGAAAATTCATTTTGATTGGTCCATCCTCCAGTAAAAGACAAATTAAAACCTTCAGGTATATCTTCATTTCTGCCAAATCCATATATAAAATTAGTATGGAAAAAATCTTGTTGAAAAATGGTGTAAGTACTTAAGACGCCTCTTAAATCTGTATACCTACTATCATAAGTAATTGAAGTAATAGTTGGTACATTTGAAAAATCTCTATTAAGTAATCGAACAGAAAGCAGCTCTTTTTTACGTGTTGAAAAATTATATTTTAATTGTTTCTTAGCGCCAATACTAAAGCCTATCCATGCATCTAAATTTTGGTAACTGTATTGATTAAATTTTTGATAGGTTGAATCGTTTGAATATCTATTGAATGTTTTATTGCTAGATAATTCAAAAGCACCAGTAATGGAATGATATGGACTAACCAATGGTAATTCGCCTTTTAAATAAATGGCTTGTTCTTCTCTTAACCCTGTATTGAATGTAGGATTTTGGTTATTGTAGCCGAGTGTTAGATTAATAAATGTACCGCCCAAATTTCTTTTTCGATATTCTGCGCCAAATCCGAAACTTGGATTTCTTCTTGTATCGAAAAGAGTTTGAATTTGAATCCGATCACCAGTTCCAAATAAATTATCATCATTCACTTCAAATACAGCCATATCAGCAGAGGCTTCGCTTAAACTTCCTCCTATAGGAAATACATCTTTTGAAACAACAATGATATCTACAGAATCGCTATTAACATAGGCATCACTTACCATTATTTTGGCGTCTTGTAAAAAACTTAAGTCTCTTAAAAATTTATCATTATCTGCTAATAAATTTGGATATAAAGAATCTCCCTCGGAAAAAAATAAATTGTTTCTAATTATTTGTTTTTTTGTACTGGTATGTAACACATCCCCTAAATTGGATAAAAAGGTTTTTTTATTATTTAAAGAATCATAAACCGATTTATTAAATCCAAGCTTCTGTATCAAAATTTTTCTGATGATTTTCCCTCTAAATGGCAAGAACTCTTCATCGTTTTTTGAAGCCCCATTGTCTGGCAAAACTGCTGGAATTTGATTTACAGAAACTGACTTTCCGATTTTTCCCAATAGCCCTTTTTTATTTGCCAAAAAAAATAGGGTATCAGCAGATTGATTTGTTTGAGCAATAGTTGGTATTGCTAAAAAAAAAGAAATATAAATAAGGAGATTACGATTAAAAGATATGATCTGGTGAAACGGCATTTAAAATTACTATTGAACTTGGGTTTCTTTTTTTTCTAGGACAAACCAAATATACCCAATAATTATAGCTAATACACTTGTAACTAAAACCGCAATTTTTGCAATATCTTGTTCTTGATGATTTTTAAAAGCAATAGTTGATATAAATATACTCATAGTAAACCCAATTGCAGCAAGAATTCCGGCCCCAATTAATTGATACCAATTGGTTCCTGTTGGCAAAAATGAAATGTTGTTTTTTATAGCAAGAAAGCATGCAGTTACTATACCCAATGGCTTTCCTATTAAAAGACCAAATAGAATCCCCCAACTATAAGTGGTATTCATTAATTCAATACTATTTACGGGAAAAACGATAGCTGTATTTGCCAAAGCAAAAACAGGCATAATTAAAAAGTAAACAATAGAATGAAATTTCATTTCTAATGAGGGTAATTTATTTACAGGAATCATTAACGCAAATAATACTCCGGCAATGGTTGCATGTATACCCGAATTAAACATTGCATACCAGAGGAGTAAACCAAGTATCCAGTTAATCCAGCCAAATGGAATGCTTTTCTTGTTTAAAAACCATAAAATAATCAATATTATTGAGGTTACAAAGAGATAAAATAATTGCAATTGACCGCCATAAAATAATGCTATTACTACTATAGCACCTAAATCATCAATTATTGCAAGGGCTGTAATGAAAATTTTCAATGATAAAGGAATTCTTTTACCTAGCAGAGAAGCAATTCCTAATGTAAAAGCAATATCAGTTGCCATAGGAACTGCCCATCCATGTATGTATGGTGTTGCTTTATTAAATTGAGTATAAATTATTGCTGGAACTATCATTCCGCCAATTGCAGCAACAATTGGCAATAGTGCCTGTTTAAGAGATGACAATTCTCCTTGTACCAATTCTCTTTTAATTTCCATCCCGGCTAAAAAAAAGAAAATTGCCATCAAGAAATCGTTGATTATAGTTAATACTGAGTTAGGTAAATTAAAAAGTCCAATGTGTAATTGATGACTATTGTTATCATCAAAATTAAATTGCCAGATACTTGTATACCAAGCTGAAGTAGAAGAAAAATTTGCTAAGATTAAAGAAATAACAGTAGTTGATAATAATATAATACCAATTGATCTGCTATCATGTATAAATTCTTTCAATGGATCAACAAAAGAATTTTTAAAAAATGAAATGATAGGCATAATTGATTGATCTATTAATTAGACAATATATCAAACTTGGATTTTGGTCTTTTTGTATTCTGCCAATTGAACCCCCTTAATTTCAATTCATCATGATTTATTTGACGCATTGGGTAAGTGGTACCTTCTAAACCTCTCAGGAATAAAACCTTTTGTGGTTTACCATCATCAAAAAGAACATCAATAATATCTGAAGTAGATTTGTTTACTCCAATGAATTTTTTAAAGTCATCTTGCGCATAATAAATATTAGCAGCATTTCCTTTTGACCTCATCTTATCAATTTTGCCATCAGTGAAATAAGCGTTGATGGTTGTACCTTTTAGTTGATTAAAATAATCACTGCTGTCTAAACGGTTGATTGCCATGGCGTTTTCAAAAACAACGAGTCTTTCAGGTTTCTTTTCTCTTATAAAAAGGTAAATAGTATCGCCAGAAATTTGATTTTCTTGAGTCCAAACAATTGGAGATTTGAACAATCGGAAAATAGAATCTTTTAAGGAATAAAACAAACTATCTCCAACTGCTTGTAATGAATCTGAGAAAATTCGAACGTTAAAAAAAGCTTCAAAAAATTTATCGCTACTATCTTCTATATTTTTATCAGAAATAGTTGTTGGAATTTTGACTTCTCTAATATCTGGTACTTTTCTGGTTTTCATGAAATCCGATAATTTGGCAGAATAAAGTGTATCAGCTGTAATGTAAATAGAGTCAGCGCCTTGCTTGATGAGTAATAAAGGTTTTTGTGTTGCTAAAAGTGAATTGGTTTTTTTATTGGTTTTTATATTATTGGCAATCATGTCAAAACCCTGTGCAGAATCTTTACCACGGTAAACTGCATTACCTCTAAATTCTCCCAATCCAGTAGAATCATCAAAAGCCATTTCGTCGGCTGTAAAAGTATAAGTACTATCATCAATGATAGATCTTTTATACAATTCTGCTTTTTTATTCTTCATATCATAAAACCCTTCTCTGGTTTTAATGGTCCTTTTATCTTTGGTGTTTAAAATAGTAGTTGGAGAGGTAAATGTGGCAATTTTAGTTCCCGTATTATATTGCAAAGTATCGCCAGTAATTTTATTATCTGGATCAATCATAACTACTTTTCTTTTAAATATAACATCTCTTGTATCACCATAATAGTTCCCTTCAATACTTGTGAGGGTAGTTTTCTCACTCACCAATTTTCCTCCTTTCAAATAAGTGCCAATTTTTACATTAACATCATATTCTAATTCTTCTGTAGTAAGAACCCCTTTGCCATCGGTTAGCCTTACTTTGTTTTTTAAAAAAGCTTTTTTTTCTTTACCTAAATATTTTAAGTATTGGGCATATGTGTGTATACTATCTGCATCATTAATATGAACGTTTCCAAATGCCTCTAAGGAGTTGAGTTGTCTATTTAGCACTGCACTATCTGCATAGAAGAGGGTATTTCCTTGACGTACTTGAACTTTCCCGACTAAAGAAATAAATTCACTAATTGAATCTAATTTTTGATAATTGTACCTATCTGCAAAAACAATGTCTAATCTTTTTCCTTCACGAATAGTTGTATCTGAATCTTGTCGCTGAGCGAATAGGGTAGAATGCATACTGAATAACAGAATGATTACGAATAAGTATCCAATTTTATAAGTAATCATTTATTGTCACTATTGGTAGAATCTGCTATTGGTGCCATTAAAGGCCCTGTTTTATCTTTTTTACCAAATACAGATAAACTAACATAACGCTTTGGATGTAAACGAAGATCGTCTACTAAAATATTGGCACTTTTGATTGTATTATTCAAATTATTGTATAAAGTAGGATCATTTATTAGTTTACCCATCGATCCGTCTGTTGAATTCATTTTAGCCATTATTGTATTCAAATTAGTAATGGCTACTTTCAACTTTTCAACAGATCCATTGATGTCGGCTTTAGAAAAATTATCTGATGCTTTACTTACATTGTCGAGTGTTTTGGTGATCTTATCATTATTATCGCTAAGGTTCTTGGTAAAACTATTTACATTTTTCATTGATTGTGTAATAGTGCCCGTTTGTTCTTGTAACATTGATTGTAATGAAGCTGATGAAGCTACTAAACTGGCAGTTGTTTTATTTACATTTGCAATAACCGATTGTAAATTATTTTTTGTAGTTGGATCAAAAATGGTGTTGATGTTTTTCATCACTGCATCTAAACTTTTGATAGTTTCTTTTAATTGATCAGCAACTGGGGTCAATTTATCCATTAAGCCTCCTAATAAACCTGGAGCAGAAGATGTTGTAATTGTATCTCCCGACTTTAAGAAGGCCTTTGCACTTCCAAGCTGAATGGCTATACTAGGTGTTCCTAAAGGATTATTATTAATAACCGCAATAGAATTCTGAGGTATTTCGTAATTGCCTTTTAGTTTTATAGAAATAATAATACTTTTTAATGATTCATCTTCATTTTCAATATCTGCCACAGCACCAACTTGAAATCCATTAACATATACTGGATTAGAAATCATTATTCCCTTTGTATCAGCATATTTTGCATGCAAATAGTTGCCGGTTTTGAGTATGGTTTTACCTTTTAAAAAGTTAAATCCAAGAATCAATAGTGTAATAGAAATGGCTGTTAAAGCGCCTACTTTTGTTTCGTTCGAAATTATCATTGGTTGCTCGATTGATGTTGAATTAACCCATTTTAAATTGGCTAATCAATAATGCCACAAATCTAAGGTTTCTAAACGGGTAAAATGTTAAAAATAAGAGGCTGGGGTTATTTCCTTGAATTGGTATTTCCTGAATTACCCAACTGTTTTTCTAATGAAAACTTATATCGTTTAACTGCTTTAATTATTACATCACAAATTTCATTTTGTCCTTCCTCACTATTTAGGTAATCTTCTTCTTCATTATTTGAGATAAAGCCAGTTTCCACCAATACAGCTGGCATGGCTACAGCATATAGAACAAAAATACCTTCTTTTCGTTGCTTAGCTTCTCTACTGACTCTACCCACTTTTTTAAACTCATCTTCAATAGTTAGAGCTAAATCGGCACTGCGTTGAAAAAAAGTTTGGGTTTTCATGCTCAACAACATCATTTTAGTAGGATCATTTTTTTCTAAATCCTGCATAGCTTTTAAAGAAATACTGTCCATATCAATGTCTTCATTTTTACTGAGCGCATTCATTCTACCATTGGTTTTATCTACAGGATAAATAAATGTTTCAGTTCCTCTTGCTGGGTTAGGGGTAGTCCAATATCGATATTCTTTTACTTTTCTGGTATACTTTTTTCGTTTTTTCCCCTTCCCTTTATAATAGGTTTCAGTTTTGTAACCAACAAATTCACTATGCCTAATTGGATCTGCACTATTTGCATGAATGCAAAGGAATAAATCGCCTTTGAATGAATTGGCTATTTCCGCTTTTTTGGTAACATTGTCATAAACATCGTTCCTCCTAGTCATGGCAATTTCAACATCGGGAATTGCTTCCCCCATCATTTTTTCCAACTTCAAAGCAATTGCCAAGCAAACATCTTTTTCGTTAGAATATTTTCCCCTTGCTCCTCCATCGCTGCCACCATGACCTGCATCAATTACAATCCTTTTTAGTGGTTGTTTTTGCAGAGGTTTCTTTTCTTTATCTTTAAAAGAGGTACAGAATATTAAACCAAAGCTTAACAAAATCAAAGCAGCAATATATCTTTTCATCATATCATTTCGTTAAAGGAAATAGAGCTTGTAACCCATTTACACAGTTTAGACTTATTTTTGCCAACCTAATCATGAGTAGATTCCATAAAATTAACGTAAAAACAAGGCTGGCTATTGTTCTGACCCTTATTTTGGGGATATTAACATTTCATACAGAAAGCTCATTTGCTGCCTCTTTTTACCAATTTTTACCCAAAAAAGACAGTTCAAGGCAAAAAATAGTTACAACTCGAAAAGACAGTTTTAGAAATGTAGTGGATACGTTAAAAATTTCAAAAGATTCAATTGATGCCCCTATTCAATTTAATGCAGAAGATTCTGGAGTATTAATTATTTCAACGAAAGAATTTATTTTATATGGAAAGGCCAAAGTAGACTATACCGATCTTAAACTCGAAGCAGCAACAATCAAATATGACCAACAGACTCAACTAGTAAAAGCGTATGGCTCTCGAGATTCTACAGGAAACCCAATGAGCAAACCACAGTTCATTCAAGGAGAAATGAAATCGATAAGTGATTCCATCTTCTTTAATATGAAAACTGGAAAGGGTTTAACAAAAAATACATTTTTTCAGGAAGGAGAAATCTATATAAATGCTGTTGAATTAAAGAAAATAAGTGCAACAGAAGTATTTGCACGAAGGGCCCGGTTCACTACTTGTAATTTAGATACACCCCATTATAATTTTCGGACAGCTAAGATGAAAATTATCAATAATAAATTAGGGATTGCTGGTCCTTCATTTCCAGAATTTGAAGGCGTTCCTATGCCAATAGGTATACCATTTGGAATATTCCCATTGAGTCAGGGAAGGCATTCTGGCATTTTGCCCCCAGCCTTCAATGCAAGTCCAGATTTTGGATTAGGATTGGAAGGGCTTGGTTATTATAAAGTGTTAAGTGATAATGTTGATGCTACTGTTCGAGCCAATATTTATTCATTTGGGGGCTGGAGTATGAATTTGAATTCTAAATACATAAAACGGTATGCGTATACAGGTAATTTAAATTTGACATTCCAAAATACAAAATCACTTAATACCAATACTTCAAGCAAAGAAGAGTTTAATAGCTTCAGGTCTTTTATGATTAACTGGACACATAGCCAAGATAACCGTGCAAGGCCTGGAACAAATTTCTCTGCCAATGTAAATTTTGGTAGTACTCGATTTAATCAAACAGTTTTAAATAACCCTTTTGTAAATTTTCAAAATCAAATCAGTTCTTCGGTTAGTTATGGCAAGGATTGGAGAGGAAAATACAATTTGTCGTTGAACTTAAATCACAATCAAAATAGCAATACCAGATTGGTGAATATGAATTTACCAACAGTGAATTTCAATATGGTAACCATGTATCCATTTCAAAAGGCAGATCAAATAGGTTCAGGTAAATGGTACGAAAAAATTGGAATTGGGTATAGTGGGAACTTTCAAAATCAACTTTCCTTTTACGATACCGCATTTAATATCAATCGAATATTAGACACCATGCAATATGGGGCAATTCATAATATTCCGATCACGCTTTCATTGCCTTCCTTAGGCGCAATTACAGTTGCACCAAGTGTTTCATATGAGGAAAGATGGTATGGACAAAGAACATTCATCTCATGGGATAGTACAACTCAAAAAGTGGATACTCTAAAACAAAGAGGATTTTATACTGCCCGACAAATGAGTTTTGGTTTAGGCTTAAATACAAGAATTTTTGGTACTTATAAGTTTAAACCAAAGAGTAATATAATAGCCATACGCCACGAAATAAGACCTACTATTTCTGTCAATTACCAACCTGATTTTGGTTCTAAATACCATTATACCACCCAAGTTGATACAAGTGGAAGAACAGTAAGGCTTTCTCAATTTAATGGGGGAATCATCGGTTCATTTGGTGAAGGGGCTTTTGGTGGTATGGGTTTTGGAGTTGATAATTTATTGGAAATGAAAATGAAAAATACCAAAGATACCACTGATAAAAAAGGCCGTAAAGTAAAATTGATTGATGGGTTTGGATTTAATTCTTCTTATAATTTTTTAGCAGATAGTTTTCAACTAGGTAATTTTAATATTTATGCAAGAAGTACCCTTTTTGAAAAAGTTAATATAACTGCTGGAGCTAATTTAGATCCATATGACGTAGATAAACAAGGATATAGGGTGAACAGTCTCTTGTGGGATCCAGCAAATTTTAAATTTGGAAGAATTACAAGTGGAAATATTGCCCTGTCTACTTCTTTCAAGAGTAAATCGAAAGATGGAAAGGAGGGAGATGATAAAAGCGTACCAGTAGATCCATTTATGACCCCTGATGAACAACAACGTCAAATGCAATTTGCAAGAGCCAACCCTGCTGAATTTACCGATTTTAATATCCCATGGAGTGTAACATTGTCTTACTCATTCAATTTTACAAGAGTTTTATTGCCCGATTTTAGTGGGTATAAAACGGAAACTTTTTCGTCCATTAATTTTAATGGAGATTTTAGTTTAACCGACAAATGGAAAGTGGGGGCAACTGGATATTATGATATCACCAGAAGAAGCCTTCAGCAATTAAGTACCTTTATTACTAGAGAAATGCATTGCTGGCAGCTTTCAATCAATGTTAACCCTGTTGGATTATACAGATCATTTAATATTACCATAAGCCCTAAATCGGGTATATTGAGAGACTTAAGAATTAACAGAAGTAGAACTTTTTCAAATACTACTTTTTAATTGCACCAATCAGCAATCATTTGCAGTATAATAAGCTGACATTGTATTAAATACTTTTTGTTTTAAATCTTCAGCTGATAAATTATCTGTCTCAATCGGGGGTAAAAAATGAATTGCTAATTTTTTAGGAAGAAAATAAAATATATGCTTAGCGCTAAGCGCTTTTTTAGTATTAAAAATTACTGCTGGAATAATGGCATGATTGGTATCAACAGCTAGTTTAAACGCTCCATCATAAAATTTCTTTAAAGGTTGATCTGTTTTATTTCTTGTTCCTTCAGGATAAATACACATATGCATTCCTTTGTCTAGAGCCCCTTTCATTAATTCGAAACTTTTTCTCCTGCTTGCATCGCTATGTCTATCTACAATAACTGATCCTCTATTATAATACCACCCAAATAAAGGAACTTTTAAAAAATCTTTTTTAGCAATTGTTTGATTTGCCCCTGGAATAAAAGGAGAGGACAATGGTATATCAAGCAAAGCATTGTGGTTGCAAGTAACTATATACGTTGTTCCTTTCTTAAAATGCTCTTTGCCTTTTATAGTTACCGGGCATCCTACTAAATTCAACCAAATTGTCATCCAAAACTTTGCCACTTTAATAAAATAATCAATCCCTTTAGGGTCTGGAAATAGCGCAGTTAATAAAGATGGTATTAAAATTAGTAGAAAAGTTACTACAAAACTTATCAGTCCCCAAAGCGCCCAGATTCTGGCAAAAATGCCCAATATTATTTTTTTCACAATCATGATTTATATTTTCCAATTGATGGGTTCAATACCTTGTTGCACTAATATTTGGTTGGCCTTACTAAAATGCTTGCAACCAAAAAAACCTTTATCGGCACTAAAAGGTGATGGATGTGCTGCCTTCAAAATGGAATGTTTGGTAGCATCAATAAATATTTGCTTATCCTGTGCAAATTTACCCCATAATAGGAAAACGATACCTTTCTTTTCATTGGAAATTTTTTGGATAACAGCATTCGTAAAATCCATCCACCCTATTTTAGCATGACTAGCCGGCTCATTGACCCTTACAGTTAATACAGCATTCAACAATAATACTCCTTGCTCTGCCCATGGAATTAGATTTCCTGAAGTAGGTATTAACATGCCAATATCATTCTTCAATTCTTTGAAAATATTTACTAAAGAGGGTGGTGGTTTAACTCCTTCAGGAACTGAAAAACTTAAGCCATGTGCTTGTCCAGGGCCATGATAAGGGTCTTGTCCAAGAATAACCACTTTTAATTGGTCAAATGGTGTTTTTTCAAATGCATTAAAAATCTGAGCCCCAGGGGGATATATGATAGCTTTTGTTGCTTTCTCCGATTTTAAATGAGCTGTTATTTGCTGAAAATATGATCTATTAAATTCTTTTTGCAATACCGCTTTCCAACTTGGTTCCATTTGAACGTCCATACTGCAATTTATAGAAGGATTATTGCATAAGTTTGTATTCATGCAAGTTTTTTCTACTACAAGTAAAATAATCATTACCTGTCATAAATGGCTATCAGCCGTTTTACAAAAAGAAGTAATTGATTTAGGTTTCAATATTACCCGTAGTTTTCAAACAGGTGTAGAACTGGAAGGTACACTGTCTGATTGTATAAAATTGAATCTCAACCTACGCTGTGCAAGTCAAATTATGTATTCCTTAAAATCTTTTGTTTGTAATAATCCAGACGAATTATACAATCAGCTGGTAGACGTTGAATGGGAAACTATTATTGAATCAGAGGGCTATTTTTCAGTCACAAGTAATGTGTTTCATTCATCTATTCAAACTAATTTGTTTGCAAATCTAAGGGTCAAAGATGCTATTGTAGATAGGATGCGAAACATAACAGGAAAAAGACCTTCAACTGGATCTGCATTAACTGGTGCCGTAGTGTATTTATTTTGGAAAAATGAGGAAGCTGAAATTTTCATTGATAGTTCTGGCGAAACTTTGGCAAAACATGGGTATAGAAAATTACCTGGTAAAGCCCCAATGTTAGAAGCTTTGGCTGCAGCTACTATTTTAACAACGAAGTGGGATAAACAAGCTGCATTTATCAATCCAATGTGCGGATCGGGTACTTTAGCAATTGAAGCTGCCTTAATATCCACCAATAGAAGACCAGGATTATTAAGAAATCAATATGCTTTTATGCATATTATAGGGTACAACGAATTGCTTTATTTGCATGAAAAAGAACTATTACTAGAATCTGTAAAAGAAGTGATTGGGTTAACAATTATAGCAACCGATATCAGTAACCAAGCTATTGCAACTTCAAAATTAAATGCAACAGCTGCTGGTGTTGAAAAATTAATTGAATTTGCTGTAGTGGATTTTGAACAAACAAAAATCCCTGAAACGCCCAATGGGATAGTATTTTTTAACCCAGAATATGGAGAAAGATTGGGTGATGAAACAGTATTGATAGAAACCTATGCAAGAATGGGTGATTTCTTAAAAAATAAATGCAAAGGGTATACAGGGTATGTTTTTACCGGAAACCTTGATTTGGCTAAAAAAATAAGGTTAAAACCCAGCAGAAGAACTGAGTTTTTCAATGCAACAATCGATTGTAGGCTTTTAGAATATGAATTGTATGTAGGTACAAAAAGAACAGATAAGCCAATTTCAGAATAGATTTAATATTTAATTGATACCTTCGCGGCAAATTTAGAGTAGATATACTCAAAAACAGCTATATATGAGACTAATTGTAGGGTACAGAAAATTATTAAATGTAACAGAAGCCGCAACATTAAGTGAATTAAAATCGGCATATAGAAATTTGATGAAAGACTGGCATCCTGATAAATTTGCAGACGATGCAATGTTATTAAAAGACGCAGAAGAAAAAAGTAAGAAAATCATTACTGCCTACCATTTTTTAGTGAGCATTTCTGAAGAAACAATCACCAAAACAATTGAATCATACACAGATACAATTAATAATGCAGCCATTGTAGATTTTGAATATAAATCAGAAGTGCTTCGGGTAGTTTTTGCTGATGATACAGAATATGAATATTTTGGAGTTCCAAAAGCTACTTATGTAAAATTAGTAAATGCAGAAACTCCTCAACGTTTTGCTAGAAGGCATATTTTTCAATCTTTTACATACAGAAGTACTAGTAAATTGGTTTCCACAACTGTGTAAATATTGTACCAAAAAAAATATTGATTATAAAGTTAATTTTCACTTCGATCTATACTTTTAATGTTGCATAGTTTTTTAGAAATTCAATAGACTGTATCATATCATCGTGTAATAAACGATCGGCTTCATTGAAACTCACTTTGTTTCTAAAAGCAGCATACAGTTTTTCAATAGTAGGAGAACTTTTTAAAGGTCTTCTAAAATCCAACGCTTGCGCAGCACTCAATAATTCAATGGACAATACTTTTTCTACATTTTCAATTACTCTAAAACATTTCGTAGCAGCATTGGCGCCCATACTAACATGATCTTCTTGATTATTGCTCGAAGAAATACTATCAACCGAAGCAGGAGTAGATAATTGTTTATTTTCACTAACAATTCCTGCGGCCGTATATTGAGGAATCATGAACCCAGAATTAAGTCCAGCATCTTTTACTAAAAATAAAGGCAATCCTCGTTGACCTGAAATTAATTGATATGTTCTTCTTTCAGAAATGTTGGCTAACTCACTCATTGCAATTGCCAGATAATCTAAAACAAGTGCCAACGGTTGACCATGAAAATTTCCACCACTCACAATTAAATCTTCATCAGGAAAAATATTTGGATTATCTGTTACAGAATTAATTTCCTGCATAAATACAGCTAATACATGATCGAATGCATCTTTGGTTGCTCCATGAACTTGTGGAATACACCGGAAAGAATAAGGATCTTGAACTTGTAATTTTTTTTGACTTGAAATTTCACTTCCTTTTAGATGTTCCTGTATTCTTTTTGCTGTTGCAATCTGCCCTGCATGTGGTCGGATTCTATGAATATGCTCATTTAAAGGTTCTACTATACAATCAAATGCGTCAAATGATAAAGCAGCTATTAAATCGGCCATTTCCAATAAATGTGCTGCTTTTTTTAAACAATACATTCCATACGCACTCATGAATTGAGTTCCATTAATTAATGCCAATCCTTCTTTACTTTGTAAATGAATTGGTTCCCAATTAAATTGCTTCATTAGCGATTGAGTAGTAACCCGTTTACCTAGAAAATTTACATCACCTAGCCCTAATAAAGGAATACTCAAATGACTCAATGGTGCTAAATCTCCCGAAGCACCCAAAGACCCTTGCGTAAAAATCACAGGAAAGACATTGTTGTTGTGCATTTCCATTAATCGAATAACAGTAGCAATTTGAACTCCACTGTGCCCATAACTGAGTGATTTAATTTTCAGCATCAACATCAGTTTTACTATGTCAGCTGGCACTTCTTCCCCTAAACCACATGCATGTGATACCAATAAATTATATTGTAATTGTTCTATTTGATCAGCATCAATTTTTACATTCTGCAAAAACCCAAATCCTGTATTAACTCCGTAGTATAATTGATCGGTATTATTCGTCTTATTATCTAAATATGTTCTACAATAACTGATTTTTTCATGAGCATCAAAAGTGATTGAAACAAGCTGATTATAGTCTAAAAAATCTTTAACTTGTTGGAAATGAAGCCATTTACTATCTAGAGGTAAGTAATTATAACTCATGAAAAGAATTGTTTGATGCAAAGTAACAGAAATAGCTGATTGCACTGAAATGAAGGTTTGGTTTGTAAAACTGAGTAATTTTCCGTTATTTTGCACCTCCAAAACCGGTTCGGTAGCTCAGCTGGATAGAGCAACTGCCTTCTAAGCAGTAGGTCATTGGTTCGAATCCAATCCGGATCACAAAAGCCTCACATTCGTGGGGCTTCTTATTTTAGAACCAGTTATCACTTATGTTCTTCATTCTATACTTATCGTTTGCATAAATAAATGTTACTCCTTTCAATTTCGTAACTTCGTCCTCCAAAAACAATGGAATGAGCGAAGAAAAGAGCCTGAATTTTATAGAAGAAATTATCGAAGCAGATTTAGCTGCAGGAAAACACACTTCAATTACAACTCGGTTTCCACCAGAGCCCAATGGATATTTACATATTGGTCATGCAAAAAGTATTTGTTTAAATTTTGGTTTAGCTATTAAATATGGTGGTACTACCAATCTTCGATTTGATGATACCAATCCAGTTACGGAAGACACTGAATATGTTGAAAGTATCAAAGAAGATGTTCGTTGGCTGGGATTTACTTGGGCACGCGAATTATATGCCTCTGACTATTTCGATCAATTATATAGCTTAGCGCTGCAACTGGTTGAAAAAGGCTTAGCATATGTAGACGATAGTACAAGTGAAGAAATTGCCATACAAAAAGGAACACCTACGCATTCGGGCCTTCGAAACCAATTTGCATTAAGAACCATAGACGAAAACAAACAATTGTTTTTAGATATGAAAGCTGGCAAATACCCTGATGGATCAAAAGTGTTGCGTGTAAAAATTGATATGGCATCTTCTAATATGTTGTTGAGAGATCCCATAATTTATAGAATCAAACATGCACATCACCATAGAACCGGAGACAATTGGTGTGTATATCCTATGTATGATTTTGCCCATGGGCAAAGCGATTCTATCGAAAAAATAACCCATTCTATTTGTACACTTGAATTTGTGCCACACAGAGATTTATACAATTGGTGTATAGAACAACTTGGCACATTTCCTTCAAAACAATATGAGTTTGCTCGATTGAATATGACTTACACGGTAATGAGTAAAAGGAAATTACTTGAGTTGGTTAATGAGCAAATGGTAAATGGTTGGGACGACCCAAGAATGAGTACCATCAGCGGTATGCGAAGAAGAGGATATCCTGCTGCAGCTATCCGTGAATTTTGTGATAGAATTGGTGTTGCTAAAAGAGAAAATTTAATTGATGTTGGGTTGTTAGAATTTTGTGTTAGAGAGCATTTAAATAAAACAGCTCAAAGAAGAATGGTAGTATTCAATCCATTAAAATTAGTAATTACTAATTTTAATATGGAGTTAGAATTACTTACTAGTGAAAACAATCCAGAAGATGAACATGGCGGAAAAAGAGAAATGCCTTTTAGCAATGAAATTTTCATAGAGCAAGAAGACTTTATGGAAGTAGCTCCTAAGAAATACTTTCGATTAGCACCTGGTCAAATGGTTCGTTTAAAAAGTGCTTACATTATTAAGTGTGAAGAAGTTATAAAAGATATGTTAGGAAATATTACAGAAGTGCATTGCACCTATATTCCAGAAAGTAAAAGTGGGTCAGACAGTTCTGGAATACATGTTAAAGGAACTTTGCATTGGGTAAGTGCAAAGCAAGCAATCAAAGCAGAGGTTCGTTTATATGACCGTTTGTTTAAGGTAGAGGATGTTGCTAATGCGGAGGGAGATTTTAAAGACCACATTAATCCAGACTCTTTGCAAATTATTTCCAACGCATATGCTGAACCTGCTCTCATAAATGATTCAAAGGATCAACAATTTCAATTTTTACGCAAAGGCTATTTCGTAATAGACAAAGAAAGTACTTCTAATAAAATAGTTTTTAATAGAACAGTTACTTTGAAAGATGCATGGGCAAAAGAAGTGAAGAAAGGATAAAAGATTGGATCTACAAATTCTTAAGCGGATTTCTTTTTCCAGCTAATATGTATTCTTTGATATTCATCCAGAATGCCAATATCATATAAATGATAATAGGTGACCCTAATGTTAGAAAAGAAATATAAATGAACCACATTCTAATTTTTGTAGAAGCTATCCCTAATTTTTCCCCAATGGTAGCACATACACCAAATGCATGTAATTCTAGAAATTCGCGAAGTTTATTCATAAAATGAGTTTGTTTTCCGGGGGAGGAAAATTAGCAATACAAATTTACACATATTCAACACATAAAAGTTCAAAACAATAACTGTTTAGCGCCTCTTTTTTGTTATTTTCGCGATTAAAATTGCAACGATATGGCTTTTGACATTGAAATGATCCAAAAAGTTTATACAGAAATGCCTTCTAAAGTAGATGCTGCCCGAAAAGCATTAGGACGGCCGCTAACCTTGTCTGAAAAAATTCTTTTTTCCCATCTGCATGCTGATCAGGCATTAGCCAATTTTGAAAGAGGTAATAGCTATGTAGACTTTGCTCCAGATAGAGTAGCTATGCAAGATGCAACAGCACAAATGGCTTTATTACAGTTTATGCAAGCTGGCCGACCAAAAGTGGCGGTTCCTTCAACTGTTCATTGCGATCATTTGATTACAGCTAAAGTAGAAGCCAAACAAGATTTACAAGTTGCCAATGCAGAAAGTAAAGAAGTATATGATTTCTTGGCTTCTGTTTCTAATAAATATGGTATTGGTTTCTGGAAACCAGGGGCAGGAATTATTCATCAGGTTGTATTAGAGAACTACGCTTTTCCAGGTGGATTAATGATTGGTACAGACTCTCATACGGTAAATGCTGGAGGATTGGGCATGATTGCCATAGGAGTTGGTGGAGCAGATGCTTGTGATGTGATGGCTGGATTAGCATGGGAATTAAAATGGCCTAAATTAATTGGAATTAAGCTTACAGGAAAATTAAGCGGATGGACAGCGCCAAAAGATGTTATTTTAAAAGTTGCAGGAATTCTTACAGTAAAAGGTGGTACCGGTGCTATAGTTGAATATTTTGGTGAAGGAGCTACTAATATGAGTTGTACTGGAAAGGGTACTATTTGTAATATGGGGGCAGAAATTGGTGCAACAACCTCTACATTTGGTTATGACGATAGTATGGGTAGGTATTTATCAGCCACTGGTAGAGCAGAAATTGCACAATTAGCAGATGGAATAAAAGATTATCTAAATGCAGATGCAGAAGTATATACATCTCCTGAAAAATATTTTGATCAAGTAATTGAAATTGATTTATCTACACTCGAGCCTCATTTGAATGGACCGTTTACGCCAGATTTAGCAACTCCAATTTCTAAGATGAAAGAAGTTGCTGCAGCAAATGGATGGCCAACAAAAGTAGAAGTAGGTTTAATTGGAAGTTGTACTAATTCTTCTTATGAAGATATTAGCCGAGCAGTAAGTTTAGCAAAACAAGTAGCCGATAAAGGATTAAAAATAAAATCTGAATATACTATTACACCGGGCAGTGAGCAAGTTAGGTATACAATAGAAAGAGACGGATTTTTAGCAGCATTTGATAAAATTGGTGCAACTGTTTTTGCAAATGCTTGTGGACCTTGTATTGGTATGTGGGATAGAGTTGGTGCAGAAAAACAAGAACGCAATACCATTGTTCATAGTTTCAACAGAAATTTCGCTAAACGTGCTGATGGCAACCCAAATACGCTGGCTTTTGTGGCAAGCCCAGAATTGGTTACAGCATTAGCCATTGCTGGAGACCTTACCTTTAATCCAATCACAGATTATTTGATTAATGAAAATGGGGAAAAAGTAAAATTAGATGAACCAACTGGTATGGAATTACCAGCACGTGGATTTGCAGTTGAAGATGCAGGATTTCAAGCACCAGCAGTAGATGGTTCAGGAGTTGATATACAAGTAAATCCTACAAGTAAGCGTTTGCAATTACTAGATCCTTTTACCGCATGGGAAGGAACTGATTTAAAAGGATTAAAATTATTAATCAAAGCAAAAGGAAAGTGTACTACCGATCATATTTCTATGGCAGGTCCTTGGTTAAAATTTCGTGGACACTTAGATAATATTTCCAATAATATGCTGATTGGTGCCGTTAATATTTTTAATGAAAAAACGGATAATGTAAAAAATCAATTAACAGGAGAACATGGCACTGTGCCGGCAACACAAAGAGCATATAAAGCCGCAGGAATAGGAACAATTGTTGTTGGAGATGAAAATTATGGTGAAGGAAGTTCTCGTGAACACGCTGCTATGGAACCGCGTCATTTAGGCGTTCGTGCTATATTGGTAAAATCATTTGCACGTATCCACGAAACCAATTTAAAGAAACAAGGCATGTTGGCTTTAACTTTCAATGACAAGAGTGATTACGAAAAAATTCAAGAAAATGATACTATTAATATTGAAGGACTAACTCATTTTACTCCCGGTAAACCTTTGGCAATGGTGTTGAATCATACGGATGGATCGGCTGATACAATTTCAGTAAACCATACTTATAATACACAACAAATTGAATGGTTTAAAGCTGGTGGTGCATTGAATATCATTCGTAAACAAGTAGGTGCATAGTTTATAGACTGGTGGAGGAAAAATTAATTATCTTAACGCTTCAAATTGAATTATGGCATTAAGCAGATTTTGGTTGATAATTATTTTAGCCTCCATCACTTATATTCTTGTATTATTATTTACTGGACAATATTATTCAATTGAATATGCAGTAAATGGGAAAAAAGATGATCCCATTGTTAGAAATGAATTTTACTTAAAAGATTTACCTGTTTCAATACAGGATACTTTAAAAAAATCAAAAGAAAATAGGTATGTTGTAGGTAAAGACAGTCTATATATTTTAGACAATCAAACTGTTCGATTCTGTGTTGGCAAACAAGCGACTGACGGAATATTACCTACTTGTAAGAATACCATTTTTGATTTATTATTACCGTTAATTGCTTATCTGTCATTCTTTTGTGGCATTCTTCAGTTATTAATTAATAGTGGCGCTTCAGAAAGATTGGCAAAATTATTGAGTCCCATTTTTATAAAAATATTTCCAGAAATTCCAGCAAATCATCCATCTATCTCCTATATGATGCTGAACTTTGCTGCCAATTTTTTAGGATTAGATAGTGCTGCAACACCCTTTGGGCTAAAAGCAATGGAGAGCTTGCATGAATTAAATCCTGATAAGGAGAAAGCGAGTAATAGTCAAATCATGTTTATGTGCTTACATGCTGCAGGATTAACATTAATTCCAACTTCAATTATTGGATATAGAGCAGCACAACATTCTACCAATCCAGCTGATGTTATGCTGCCATGTATTATTACCTCATTTATTGGTACTATAGCTGCTTTGATTATAGTAGGAATCAAACAGAGAATTAATTTACTCAATGTTACTTTAATTGCATCAATTGGTATTGTAATTGGCATAATTATTGGCCTTTTACTATACATCACCAAATTGGATTTAATTAGTAAAGGCCATTTTACTGGCAATCTTTCGAATGTGCTTTTGTTAGGAATTATTTTCATTATTCTGGCATATAGTTTTTTAAGAGAAAAAAGATTCACAGATCAGGGGACCAATGTTTTTAATTCATTTGTAGAAGGTGCATACGATGGATTAAAAACAGGTAGAACCATTTTCCCCTATATACTTGGAATGTTAGTAGCTATTTCATTATTCCGAAACAGTGGCGTATTTGAAATATTAACTGGAGTATTAGCCAAAGGTTTCTTAGCCATTGGTGTTACAAAAGAAATTGTTGATGCATTACCTATTGCCATTCTAAGACCATTTAATGCTGCAGGAAGCAGGGGATTTTTAATAGATGCGATGAGAACTTATGGCGTAGATTCTTTTACTGGTAGGTTGGCCAGTGTATTTCAATGTGCAGCCGAAACTACTTTTTATGTAATTGCTGTTTATTTTGGAAGTATAAAAGTGAAAAACACCAGGTACACTTTGGGCGCTATGTTGTTGGTTGATTTGATCTGTGTATTTGCGGCCATCTTTCTGTGTTTATTATTTTTCTAATCTCAATTGAGTCAATTTGTTTAAGTCAATACTTTTTTTATACCTAATCATTTTTGGTTGTTATATATTATTTACCCGCATACCTGATTATTTTGATGGAGAAAAATATCCTGCAATCATTGAACTGGTTAAAAATGACTCAACAAAATCAACTGATACAAAAGCAGTTTACCAAATTGGGGGTAAACAATATTCAATTAATGCAGCATACCCACTTTTAACCTATTCATCCAAAGAAAGGGTAGAAGTAATTGTTGAACACGAACATGTAGAAAGTGGCGCTGTATATCGTTTTTGGGGATATTGGATCACTTGGGGAGAATTAGTCAATTCAATTATTATGGCAGTGGTTTTGTTTCAAGTAGCTGTTTCTATTACTAAAAACCCAACCCCAGAAGCTTTGATGGAACAGTTGAGTTATAAAGAAGAAAAGAAAACCAAATACGATTGAGAGTTAAGAGATAAGAGTTAAGAGATATGAATTAAGAGTTAAAAATACCTGAAAACCAAATAATCAAATAACCAATAACTAATAACTGATCAAATGAAACGCTATTTCAAAATATTTGCAATTTTACTAATAGTAAGTAGTGCATGCAATAACAATCCATATAAGGAAACCAATAAATCCTATAAAGAACAATCAAAAAATTATACCAAAATAATCAATACAAAACCTGAGACAGCTATTATTTCTGATTCTTTAAAACCATCTCCCTATTGGGTTGGCACTACTAATTTTGGTATACGAAAACCAAGCTATGTAATCATTCATCATACAGCTCAAGGTTCTACAGAAGAAACCCTTAAAACATTTACACTTCCAAGAACAGCGGTAAGTGCCCATTATGTAATTGGAAAAGATGGAGTGGTTTATCAAATGCTAAACGATTATTTTAGAGGACAACATGCTGGAGTGAGTAGATGGGGAAATCAATTGGATATGAATTCTGCAAGTATTGGTATAGAATTAGACAATAATGGATACCAGTATTTCGACAGCTTGCAGATTAATAGTTTGTTAATAGTACTATCTAAAATCAAGAAAGATTACAATATTCCAACTGCAAATTTTATAGGCCATGGTGATATTGCTCCTACACGTAAAAATGATCCAAATTGGCGTTTCCCTTGGAAAGCATTATCGGAGAAAGGATTTGGATTATGGTTTGATGAAGTAAGAGACACAGTTCCGGCTTCATTTAATCATATTGTTGGATTAAGAATCGTCGGATATGATGTAAAAGATACCAGTGCTGCAATCGTGGCCTTTAAAAGACACTTTTTGCAGGATACAACCAGAGGAATGACCCCAACTTCAAAGGAAATTCTCTTCAACTTACAAAAGAAGTATTTTTAACAATTATGGGTTGTGTTTTTTACAACTAAAATTGTATCCTAACAGTTGTTAGCTTATTTTCGCGTTTCTAAATAATATAATTATGAATTTCCAGTTGAGTGAAGAGCATTTGATGATTAAAAAAGCGGCTAGAGACTTTGCCAAAACAGAATGTTTGCCGGGAGTAATTGAAAGAGATGAATTGCAAAAATATCCACATGATCAAGTACTAAAATTGGCAGAATTGGGATTTATGGGAATGATGGTAGATCCAAAATATGGTGGAGCAGGAATGGATACGGTAAGCTATGTATTGGCTATGGAAGAAGTGAGTAAAATTGACGCAAGTACTAGTGTAAGCATGAGTGTAAACAATAGTTTAGTTTGTTGGGGGTTAGAATCTTTTGGATCTGAAGAACAGAAGCAAAAATACTTAACTCCATTAGCACAAGGTAAAAAAGATGGCGAATTATATATTGGTGCATTTTTATTAAGCGAGCCTGAAGCAGGAAGCGATGCAACCAGTCAACAAACCACTGCAGAAGACAAAGGAGATCATTATTTATTGAGTGGAACAAAAAACTGGATTACGAATGGTTCATCAGCTTCCGTTTATTTAGTAATTGCACAGACAGATCCAGGTAAAAAAAGTAAAGGAATTAATGCATTTATAGTAGAGAAAAATTGGCCAGGAGTAACTGTGTCAGCTAAAGAAAATAAATTAGGTATTAGAGGAAGTGATACACATACCATTTTATTGACAGATGTAAAAGTGCCAAAAGAAAATAGGATAGGAGTAGATGGGTTTGGTTTTACATTTGCCATGAAAACTTTAGCAGGTGGAAGAATTGGAATTGCTTCTCAAGCATTGGGAATTGCCAGTGGTGCATACGAATTAGCACTAGCATATAGTAAACAGCGTAAAGCATTTGGTAAAGAAATAATGCATCATCAAGCCATTCAATTTAAATTAGCTGATATGGCTACAAAAATTGAATCAGCTCGTTTATTGTGTTTGAAAGCTGCCTGGGAAAAAGACAATGGATTGGATTATACATTAAGTTCATCGATGGCAAAAGTATTTGCAAGCGAAACAGCCATGTGGGTTACCACTGAAGCTGTTCAAATACATGGTGGTTATGGTTTTGTAAAAGAATACCATGTAGAACGTTTAATGCGAGATGCTAAAATCACGCAGATCTACGAGGGAACCAGCGAGGTTCAACGAATAGTTATTAGCAGAAGTATTCTAAAGTAATATACAAATAATGAAGTAAAGGGATCAAATAATGAAACTCATTAAGTCTTATATTTTTATAGTTTTTTTATTTTTTATTACTCCCTTAGTTCGGGGTAATGATACTTTACAAATCACACAGTTATTAAATAGAATTTCTTTATTACAGAACAAAGAGAATGGTGTTTTTCCAAAAGGACTGTTTCCATGCTACAGAATGTATGCATTGAATAAAGACAGAGAAATAGCTGATCCCAATGTGTTTTTTACCGCGACGATTG
>JANOQC010000110.1:0-4740 GCA_031422175.1 Sphingobacteriia bacterium
GAATAAAAATTTAATTATGAAGCAATTTTGGATGATCATTGGTTTTGCATTGATAGGAACACTTGTAAATGCACAACAAAAATTCAATCCCAAAGGGATGAGTTACTTAGGTGGACCTAAACCGAATAATATCATTTATCATGATAGTGTATTCAGAGGAAGTAATGAGTTCAAGCATTTGTTTTATAGAACAGGGGATGCCGAATTATTAAAATTATACAGTAAGCACCAAACCAATAAAATTGTTGGACAAACTTTGGGTGTTATTGGAATCTTGAGTATACTTGTAGGGGTTAATAATTTATCTGGTGATACCAAAAGTTTTGGTTGGACTATGATCGGAGGAGGGTTATTAACTTCTATTGCAGGGGGGTATTTTACATTATCTAGTCAACGTAATTTACAAATGGCCATTTCTATTTTTAATAAGCAATACAATACTACTTCTTTAGGAATTGGAGTAGGAGATCGTTCTGTTGGGGTGGTTTATAAATTTTAAGCAATGAGTAATGTAATTATTAGTGTAAAAAACCTCCATAAAAAATATGGTGAATTTCACGCTGTAAAAGGAATTAGTTTTGATGTGATTGAGGGAGAGATATTTGGTTTGCTAGGTCCTAATGGTGCAGGCAAATCAACTACACTGGAAATTATTGAAACCCTTCGCCAGAAAACAAGTGGAGAAGTAATGGTGAACGGGTTTAATCTAGATAAATCTCCCAATGAAATCAAAAAAATAATTGGAGTTCAATTACAAACTTCTGGCTTTTACCCTAGTTTAACACTTACCGAACTTTTACATTTATTCGCTGGCCTCTATAACGAACAAGTAGATCCCATCGCTTTATTAGATTTGGTAAACCTAAGAGATAAAGCCAAATCTAAATACAAAGAATTGAGTGGTGGACAGAAGCAACGATTCTCTATTGCTACCACTTTAATTAATCATCCAAAAATTATTTTTTTAGATGAACCCACTACTGGTTTAGATCCTCAAGCAAGAAGAAATTTATGGGAATTAATCAAAAATATTCGTGCTAAAGGAACCACAGTAATTATTACTACGCATTACATGGATGAAGCAGAAGTGTTGTGCGATAGAGTAGCCATTATTGATAGTGGAAAAATTATTGCACTCAATAGTCCCGATAAAATGATCGACGAATTAGTGGCCACCGGATTTGAAAGACCAAAGGAAGTGAAGAAGGCTAATTTAGAAGATGTGTTTATACAATTAACAGGCCACGAACTTAGGGCTGGTTAGCCCTATTAAGAATTAAGAGATACAATTAGGAGATTAATCTAATAACCAATAATCAATAACTAGTATGAACGACCCGAGATACCCAATAGGCAAATATCAACCACAACCATTTTCTCAAGAGCAAAAAGAAAAATGGTTATTGGATATTCATTTTCTTCCAGAAGAATTAGAACGTGCTATTACTAATTTAGACGCAGCACAATTACATACTCCATATCGTGATGGTGGTTGGACTTTACACCAAGTAGTACATCATTTAGCAGATAGCCATATGAATGCATATTGTAGGTTTAAATTAGGCTTAACAGAAGAAAAGCCAACCATCAAACCCTATTCAGAAAATGCTTGGGCATTATTGGTAGATGTAAAACAGTTGCCCATCAATGTATCCCTTACTTTATTACATGCTTTACACCAACGATGGTATATTGCCATCAAAGATATTAGTGATGAACAATGGATGCGTGAAGTGCATCATCCTGAAAGTAAAAAAGATATGAGCTTGTGGTTTTTATTGGGCATGTATGCATGGCATGGAAAGCATCATACAGCTCATATTACTTCACTTCGTGAAAAAAACAATTGGTAATGCAATCAAAAAAATGGCGTTTAATTGAATCGGAGCAATTGGTGAAAGATCGTTGGGCTGATGTTAGAAAAAATGTATATGAAAAAGCAGATGGTAAATTAATAGAACCATTTTATATTTATGGTTTCCCCGATTATGCAACGGCAGTTGCTATTACCAGAGATGGAAAAGTAATTGTAGAAAAAGTGTATCGTCCTGGTTTAGATGTAATTGCTTTGGAATTACCTGGTGGATGTGTTGACCCATCCGACCCAAGTTTAGAAGCGGCCATGTCCAGAGAATTATTAGAAGAAACGGGTTATCGATTTGACAATATTGAATATTTGGGATTTAATTCTCCCAATCCTACCACCAATACCAATGTGATGCGCATGTTTTTGGCTACTGGTGGAGTATATGATCCTTCTGCTGTGTTAGACCCTGACGAAGAAGTAGAAGTACAATTGTTAGACTGGGATGATTTTATCAACTTGTTTAAAAAACAAGCATTTGTTCAGTCTATGCAAACTACTACCATTTTGTATGCGCTGATGAAAATGGAAAAATTAGTTATTTTTTAAACTATTTCTATGATTCAAAAATGGGAAAAGCTTTCTTCTGAAATAGTGTATCAGAAAAAATGGTTGAAAATAAAAGAGGAAGCATGCAAACTTCCTATTGGACAAATTATAGATCCTTATATTATAGTAGATGTTCCCAATTTTTGCAATGTATTTGTTGTTACACCTGATGAAGAAGTAATCATGGTAAAACAATACAGACATGCAGCAGGAATCATTTCCATTGAAATGCCAGGCGGTATGATTGATGAAGGCGAAGATCCTAAGATAGCCGCTGCAAGAGAAATGCAAGAAGAAACTGGATACACTTCTGATCAAATGGAATGCTTATTCACCATTTGCCCTAATCCTCCATTAGAAAACAATCATGCTTGGTTTTTTCTGGCCAAAAATGCGGTACAAAATCGGCAAATTTCATTGGATCAGTTCGAAGATATTGAGTTGGTCAAGTTTTCTAAATCGGCATTCATGCAATGCTTACTGAATAATGAGTTTACGCATGGAACACAACTGGGTGCTATGTTTGCGGCATCTGTAAAATTAGGTTGGTTAGTTGCTCCATAATTTACTATTCACTTCTCCCACTAAAAATACGCTTCCGCAAATAAGAATTAAATCATTGGGGGCTGCATGATTCATAGCATCTTTGATGGCATCATTCACTTCAATAAATGAATGGCCGCTTAAGCTAAATGCAAACGCAGCTTCTTGTAAAGCTATTTCGTCCATCGCTCTTGGAATTTGTGCTTTGGTAAAATAATAGTTTGCTTGGATTGGTAATAATTGCAAAACTGCTGAAATATCTTTGTCTTTTACCATACCAATTACAATATGTAAATGCCCATAATTGCTCAATTCCAATTGTTGTATGATAGCTTTTATTCCATCAGCATTATGACCAACATCCATCACTATTGTTGGGTGATGATGAATAATTTCCCATCTGCCATGTAAGCCAGTTAATTTTTTAACCGATTGTAATGCTTTATGAATAACGGTCTTATCTATATTCCAACCAAGTCGGATCAACTGAGTACAAGCCTCTACAACTGTAATTAAATTTTTTGCTTGATATAAACCTGTAAGATCGAGTAAATAAGATTCGTATTCATTTTTTTCTTTTTCTACTACAGTGATACGCAAATGATTTTCTTCATTGACCCAATCGCTTACATATCTTTTTTCTTGCGCGTAAATGATGGGGCTATTGATGGCTGCTGCATCAAAAGCAGGTCTGGTTTCGGCAATCACTTCGCCAATCACCACTGGTATATGTGGTTTGATGATGCCCGCTTTTTCACCTGCAATGGCCTCTAAAGTATTGCCTAGTAAATTCATGTGATCCCAGCCAATATTGGTGATAATACTTATCTCGGGTTCGATGATATTCGTGCTATCTAACCTGCCTCCTAAACCAACTTCTATCACGGCTATATCCACTTGCTCCTGTGCAAAATAATCAAAGGCCATGGCAACCGTAATTTCAAAAAAAGAGGGTTCTAGTTCTTCTATTTGTGGTTGAATTTTTTGGGTGAATTCAACTACAAATGCCTCAGTGCAAAGTTGACCATTTATTTTTATCCTTTCTCTGAAATCGTGTAAATGCGGAGAAGTATATAAGCCCGTTTTATAACCCGCTGTTTGTAAAATAGCAGCCAGCATATGACTGGTAGAACCTTTGCCATTGGTGCCAGCAACATGAATGGTCTTAATTTTTTTTTGTGGGTTACCAATAGCATCGCATAATAAAATAGTATTAATAAGGTCTTTTTTATAAGCCGCCGCACCCAGTCGACTAAACATGGGTAATTTATTAAAAAGGTATTCAACCGTTTCTGCATAATTCATGGCTGTACAAAGATGCGATTAAATTAATTACGCAGTTTAAATTCAAAAACCAATGTGCCGCTTTGTTCATCTGCATCAGCAGGATTGAGTTTAAGCGTTTTAGCTTTGCGCAAGGCAATGTTTCGGATATTGATATTGGTGGTAGTAGTTCCCTTTGGATTAATAATTGCTGCAATTACATTGCCTGTTTGGTCAACAGTTATGTCAACCGCTACTTTGGCGTTTTCATTAAAATCATCTTCAAAAGCAGGCAACTTGGTTATTCTTCTTCCATCTAAACCGCTGCGAATAGCAACTCCACCTGTTCCGGATTTGCCACTAGCTGCATTGCCTGTATAACTATCGGAATTGGGATTACCATTCGGGTTACCCTCATCACCTTTTCCGCCAGCAATACCTTGATTGCGAACGCCGTTGTATGAATCAGCATTATTACCTCCAGGTCCTCTATTATTATTGGCTTTAAAAATAGCTTTAGG
>JANOQC010000111.1:0-7949 GCA_031422175.1 Sphingobacteriia bacterium
AAACTATTCAGCCATCCTTCTGCACCAGCAGCAGCAGATTGAAATTTAATATTTAATGACAGTGCTGCTTGATTGCTTAATAAATTAGTAGTAGTTCTTACTGCTCTTGCATAAGCACCTAACAAATCTCCACTAACCGCAGCAATATTTATTGTTTGACTATTAACTTCATTCAAAGCAACGTTAAATTGTGCATTAACGCCAACAGCACGCCCTGTAAGATTTGTGGTTAATTGTAAAGGCTCGTTTAAGATCAACCCCGAAAAATTAATAGGAAAAGTTCGGCTAACTGTTCCACCAAAATTAGTAGAAAAACTTTCTCCCATCCATTCCTTGCCGCTATTCAATACATTGTATAAATCTGCTTCGTATCCATAACGATCGGTGTATTGATTTATTTGAATAGACGCTGTTGTTGGATCAGGAGCTTGCGTATTAATTCTATTGCCAGCAGCAGTATTATTTAGAGTGATAAAATAAAATGCAGTATCGCTATATAAATGTTTGGTATAATTAAAATTGCCGTTACCGCTATCGTAATTCCATTGATGTGGTCCCGCGGCATAGAACAAGAAGTAATCATTCCCATTAAATACCCCATCTCCGCCATCCACAATTTCAATAGAATTTTCTGCTAAGTCATCTATTCTCGTACTAGAAGTATTTTCAGCGAGCATGGCTCCTCCATTTCCGTAGAGGCGAATGGAGTTTGAGTTAATGGTGCCATTGGGGAAACCCATTTGACTGAGCATGGCCACATCTACTTTATAAATACCATCTTTAACAACTCCTATTTTAGCCCAATTTCCTACCGACAATACCGAATTTAGCGCATACCCCGTCTGACCGGCCAAAGAAAAGGGCAAGAGACAGTAAAATAAATAGATGAATACTGCGTTTTTAGCCATTAGAGTGTCTAAAATTAGGGTTTTGATAACTATTAATTATTTACATTCGCTTTGAAAAAACCAGAATATTTGAAGTAGAGCTATACTTATTCAACTTTTGAACATGCAATTATCCAAATTATCACAACGTATAGTGTTGCTCTTAGTTGTAGCAAGTGTGGCTTCGTCTTGTAGTTTTATAAAGAAAAAGCCCGAAAAATCCAACACAACAGGTTGGAATTACAACGATAAAAATTATGGTAACTTTAATGTTACCAAACCTAAAGACATTAAAACTGCTCCAGGGTTGGTTTTTGTACAAGGTGGAACTTTCACCATGGGTGCTACTACCGAAGATATCATGGGCGATTGGAACAATGTTCCTCGTCGTGTAACTGTTAACTCTTTTTTCATTGATAAAACCGAAATTTCCAATCTTAACTACCGCGAATACTTGTATTGGTTAGAAGGAACTTTTGGCGGTGCTGGAATGGATTCAATCGTTCAACAAGCTTTACCCGACACTTTGGTGTGGAGAAGCGAGTTAGCTTATAACGAACCTATGGTGGAATTGTATTTCCGCCACCCTGCATATAGTAATTACCCTGTGGTAGGTGTTACTTGGAGACAGGCTTCTGAATTTTGTATTTGGAGAACCGACCGTGTTAACGAAATTGCCTTAATGGAAAAAGGCTTTCTCGACAAAAAAACCCAGATCAAGAAAACCCTAAACGGAGCTGGTCAAGATAATTTCAATTCTAAAGCATATTTGTTGGGCGAATATCAAGCTACCCCTGGCAAAGAAGTAACTTCTAAAAAGAATCCGTTAAAAGATGCGCAAGGCCGCCCTAGAACAACTGCAAAATTTGAAGATGGCATTATGTTTGGCGACTATCGACTTCCAACAGAAGCCGAGTGGGAATATGCTGCTTATGGTTATGTGATGGAAAATCCTCAGAAAAAATCGAAAGGCACAAAAGGAGAAGAATTAATTGCCAATAAACAAATTTATGCTTGGAAAAACTCCGGGTACGACAATATCCGTTATACCCAAAAAGGATCTGTTCAAGGTTCTTTCATGGCCAACTTTAAAAGAGGTAATGGTGATAATATGGGTGTTGCAGGTGGATTAAACGACAATGCTGCCATACCTGCTGAAGTATCTACTTTCTTGCCAAATGGGTTTGGTCTATATAATATGAGTGGAAACGTTAATGAGTGGGTATCAGACGTATATCGCGCAACAACCAATAGCGATGCCGATGATTACAATCCCTACCGAGGAAATACTTTTCAAAAAATTGATAAATCCCTGGGGGAAGGAAATTTAAGAGATGATAAGGGTAGAATTAAAATGGTAAATGAATCTGATTCTGCCTTAAAGAACAGAAGAAATTACCAGAAATCTTATGCCATTAACTTTATGGATGGAGATTCTTCAAGTGCGGTAACATATGGTTACGGTGTAACAACTTTAGTCTCCGATAAATCGCGCGTGTTTAAAGGCGGTGGATGGAATGATCGTGCATATTGGCTTAGCCCTGGAACTCGTCGTTTCTTAGAAGAAACGGAAAGCCTTAGTACGCTTGGTTTCCGTTGTGCAATGAGTCATTATGGATCTGCTGAAGGCACTTCTAAAAATTCGAAAACTGGAGTTTTCTTTCCGACGAGGAGAAATAAACGATAAAATTTTCAATAAAAAGCTTCAAAAGTTTGCAACTCTCGCTGCTTAGAAATGCAGTTACTTATTGTTTGAATTCTCAAACTTAGCATTTCTAAAAGGCTCGTTTTTGCAAAACTTTCGAAGCTTTTTTTATTTAAATATGTAGATAAATAGATTTGCATCGCTCGCGGCTTAGAAATGCAGCTCCTAATTTTTTGGACTCCTAAAATTTGCATTTCTAAAAATTACTCGCTCATGCAAATCTTATTTATCTACTTTTTTTAAATCCATGCATTTCTTAAAGGCTCGTTTTTGCAAAACTTTTGAAGCTTTTTTTATTGCCGCAACTTTTGTTTGCGATTTTTTTGTTTGTTATGGTTTGAAAAATTTACAACGCTCACTGCTTAGAAATGCAGTTCCTATTTTTTAGATTCTTAAAATTTGCATTTCTAAAAAGGTTCGCTCTTGTAAATTTTTTCAAACCAAAGGAATTAAACAAAAAGTTTGCATCGTTCGCGGCTTGGAAGTTTTAGAGGCTTGAAGAATTTGCTTCTTTAACTAATTCGCTGATTAAAAATGCTTTTGCTTTTACTTCAAATTCCACTCTTTTTTTATTTGCCTTTCTCCCATATTGCTTGGTTAAATGAGTTGAAAAAGTAGTTGTACTTTTTTTGGTAATTCCCATTTATTGCTGATTTAGTGTTTGAAATGACTAAATTATTGAAATTAGAATCTTAGTTATTTTTTAAGAGGGCATCAATAGATAAATCTTCGTCAATTAATGGCCAATGAATTCCATAACCTGAAGGTGAAATTTTAAAAAAACTTCTTTGAATATCATCTGCAGCATCAAGTTTTTTTGAAACATTTGATATAAGTAATTTTATTATTTGCCCATCAATTTTAAGACAAATCATATTTTTCTCAAATGAAACTGATTCTATAGTATGAAATAATGAAGTGTTCATATTAAAATTTCTCTAAACTGAAGTTAATACAAAAGTTTTCACTATAAAGATAGGAAGAATATAATCCCTATATAGTTTGTATAGGGTTCGGTCGGTTTGAAAAAATGTACAAAAACGAGCCTTTTAGAAATGCAGTATATAGTAAATTTAGCAATAAGGAAATGCATTTCTAAGCAGCGAGTGTTGTACATTATTCCAAATAGAGTCGGACATTTTTTAAAAGCATAACATGCATTTTTCCAAGCCAGATGCTTAAACTTAGCATATATTTGAGCAAAATATATCTATGCGAATAGGCTATGGCATCGACTTTCATCAGCTGGTAGAAGGGCGCGATTTAATGATTGGAGGAGTAAAGATTCCACATCATAAAGGAGCATTAGGACATAGTGATGCAGATGTTTTATTGCATGCAATTTGTGATGCATTATTGGGAGCCGCAGCACTGGGAGATATAGGTGTTCATTTTCCCGATACATCAGGAGAGTTTAAAAATATCGACAGCAAAATTTTATTAGCTCGCACAAAAGAGCTTATTACTAATGAAGGTTATTCTATTGTAAATATTGATGCTTCACTCTGTTTAGAAGCTCCAAAGATCAAACCTTATGTTGCTGCTATGCAGGAAACTATTGCCGAAATTCTCGGGATTGGAATACGCGATATTTCCATCAAAGCTACTACCACCGAAAAAATGGGATTTGTTGGCCGCGAAGAAGGGCTGGTGGCTCATGCGGTTTGTTTGTTGCAGTAATTAGAAATACGTTTTTACAGCAAATTCAAACTGTTCAATAAATATCTTTTTAAAGGCACTAATATTATTCTGCTCATAAAATACTAGTAATGATTGTTTATAGTCCATTGCATTTACAGTTCTAAAAGAAATTGGACAATACTCATTATACATTAAAAGCGCGTTGCATATTATTCTTCCAGTGCGTTTATTTCCGTCGGCAAAAGGTTGTATGTAAGAGATCAATATAAGTGCTAGAAAGGCTTTTTCAAAAACATTGGATTTGCTATTAATTAGATTACACATTTGCTCTAATGCTTCTTTAATCTGAAATTCATTATCTAGAGGACGATAGTTAGTACCTGTTATACTAACCCTTCGTTGGCGAATATTTCTGCGAATATTTCTGCCAATATTCAATTCTTTAATAAGCATACTATGAATATCCTCTATACCAGCAACAGATAATGGTTCTAAATAATTTCTATTATCAAGTAAGAAATCTAGTGCTTCCTTATGATTCAAAAGCATTGTTGCTTCATCTTTTGTTTTACCATCTGCAGTTACTTGATCAATTAACAAACGTTCTGTTTCTAAAAGTGAATAGGTATTGCCTTCAATCTGTGAAGACTTCCAGCTTAAATCGATTGCTAGTTTTTCAAATTCATTTTTATATTCTTGGTTACTTAAGGTGCTAATATTTTTTTTAAAAGTTGCTTGCAAATGATCAAGATAAGTAAGTTCTTTTTGAGTAAATAATTCATAATTAGCGAGCTGATTGTTAATTAATTCTTGGTTAAAAGCTGATTGTATTACCCGGGCATCAATTTCATTTTTAAAATATTCAACAGGGTCAATCGGCGCAAATATCTGGTACGATGGACTTATAGTATATTTTGTACTTTTTCCATTCCCATTTTTGAGGATGCTATTTTCTAGCAATAAATGGGTGATATTCCTTTTTATAGTGGCGTATCCAACAGAAATTCCTATCCCTCCATAAATTTCTTTAGATGAACAATAAGGGTTGTTTTGAATAAATTGAATGATTGAAGTTTTTAACATAACCTGCTAAAGTTATCATTTGTAGCTCAAATTTAGTATAAATAAAGCTCAATTCTCGCCATTTTGAGCTTAATAATGAAGCAATTTGAGCCTAAAACTTAAAAATTAACCTGATTGAGCTCAATATTCATTAAAAGGATAGGGTCAATGCGTGAAGGACCAATAAGGGCAATATCCCAATCACTATTTTGCTTAGCAGTTCCGTTAGCGCGGCTGCCGAATAGTACCGCTTTAAATGGAGTACTCAACAACATCGATTCTACTAATTCTAATGGGTTCATTTTGAAATTCAGTTAAAAGAACTTGATATCGTTCATTGATTGTCATGCTGTAAATTTAGCCATTACTCCGTAAAAATTTCTTTACCTGTTCGTTCAATTTCGCTAATAAAAGGATCGGTTAGTGCAGATTCGCCGGGAGGGTAAGGGTGGAGTTGTATAGGCGAATAGGTTTGCAATATGGAGCGAATTTTTTCTCTACTCTCATAAGGGTCTTCAGAAAATTGTTCCGACCAAATGGCCAGATCAATATCACTTAATTCGTGCGGATACCCATTTGCATACGAGCCAAACAGCAAAATTTTTTCAAAAGAATAACCCTGGGATTTTAATTCGTTTAAAAATTCCTTAACATGTGCCATTAATTTTTTCTCAGTGAACCTCATTCATCTATTTTTTTAATTAATAGATCTTTTAGTGCTGTTAACTTAATTAAATGCTCTTCTAAATATTCTTGTGAAGCTCTCTTATAAATTTTCAATTTATAATCTGGATATCTGCCTTCGATGTTCCATTCATTAATAGTGCCTAAATAATCATACCAGCCGTTTGGAAGGTCCAAATCTGATTGATTGTACAAAATGGTAAGATCATGTGTTCTGGGAGGGTATTCAGCTTTATTATCTTTAATCCAAATAGCTTTCAATAATTTTTCGATGGTTAAATGAAAGGCAAACAACGAAAAAACATATTGTTTGCCATCTTTATTAAAGACGGCGGTTTCCCAGCTTCTGAGGGCATCGTCTTTCCACCAATGAATATGGTCGTTTAAGGTCATAGGGTAAAGTTATCATTTATCTATAACTTTACAAGGTGGAAGCTAAAAATCTTTACATCATAGCAGGATGCAATGGAGCTGGTAAAACAACTGCATCATTTACTATTTTGCCTGAAATAATTGAATGTAAAGAATTTGTAAATGCCGATGAAATTGCAAGAGGGCTTTCTCCCTTTCAACCAGAAAGAATGTCTATAGAGGCAGGAAGAATAATGATTTCTCGAGTTGACCAACTTTTAAATGAAGGCCAAACATTTGCTTTTGAAACAACACTTTCAAGTAAAACATATCAACATAAAATTATTGAAGCAAAAAAAAATGACTAGACAGTAACTCTTTTGTTTTTTTGGCTTCAAAGTGTTGATTTGGCAATTGAAAGAGTTAGGATGAGGGTTTTAGAGGGAGGGCATAATATCGATAAGGATATTATTAGTAGAAGGTACATTAATGGATTGCACAATCTCTTCAATATTTATTTACCCATTGTAGATGGAGCCCTATTATTTGATAACTCTGAAGGAAATTATGAACTGATTGCGAAAAAAAGTATTAATGGAAGTTTGCATACCTTTAATGAAGAGAAGTTGCTTAAAATGAAATCTTTATGATCACACTAGAAATGCAGGAAGTACAATTTAATAAAATCATCAAAGGGCTCGAAAAAGTACACGACAAATTAGTGGAATTTAAAAAATTCAAACAAACGCAATTTGTAATAATGCAGAACAATAAGATTGTATTGGTAAAACCATAGTTTTGCAACCATGTTCAATCAGCAGATCGGTATTATTGGGTTAGGCTATGTGGGATTACCGCTGGCCCTAGCTTTTGCCAAAAAGTACCGAGTAATTGGATTCGATATCAATGCAGAGCGAATAGCTGATTTGAAGGAAGGATTTGATTCAACTCACGAGGTAGATGAGGATACAATCAATAGAACGATCAATGCCGCAATAGGAGCGCCAAAAGCGAATCAAGCGCTGCAAGAAATTCAACCGCAACAAGAAAATAATTCACCACAAGCGAATCAATCTCCCCTCATTTTTACCAACGACCTCTCCCAACTCAAGCACTGCACCATTTTCATTGTAACGGTTCCAACACCGGTCGATAAAAATTTTCAACCCGATTTAAGTTATCTGCGAAATGCATAGAAGCATATAGGAAGCATTTTAAAAAAGGGCGATACAGTAATATATGAATCCACTGTGTATCCAGGATGTACCGAAGAAGAATGTGTACCCGAATTAGAAAAAAGCAGCGGGCTTGTTTTCAATCAAGATTTTTTTGTGGGCTATTCGCCTGAAAGGATCAATCCGGGAGATAAAACACGCCCCATTACGAGTATACTCAAAATTACATCGGGCTCCAACGCAATAGCGGCGCAGCAGATCAATGCACTCTATGCATCCGTCATTACAGCGGGCACTTATTTGGCGCCATCCATCAAAGTAGCTGAAGCAGCCAAAGCAATAGAGAATGCACAACGCGATCTAAATATTTCTTTCATGAATGAGTTGGCAGTTATTTTTGATCGATTGAATATTGATACTCAAGAAGTATTAAAAGCAGCGGCC
>JANOQC010000112.1:0-37013 GCA_031422175.1 Sphingobacteriia bacterium
CATGGGTAGGGTGGCTTTTAATCGCACCATATAGGAATTGAAAATTTCAGGTAATAGGGCGCTACATTTCAGAGGAAGTACTTTTAATCGCACCATATAGGAATTGAAAAATTGGAATACATTTAATAACAAGCAAAATGCTTTAGCTTTTAATCGCACCATATAGGAATTGAAAATCTGCACCGAAACCGAACGTATCAATGTACGGAAACTTTTAATCGCACCATATAGGAATTGAAAAAATGATACAGCAGATATAGTTTATCCGATTAACGGTCTTTTAATCGCACCATATAGGAATTGAAATGATGGAATGATTTTTTTGGTTCTTTTTGTATCTAGACAAAAAGAACTTTGAGTTAAAAATAATTTTTAAAGAATTGCTTTTTAATAACTCAAATTAAGTTACTATCCCAGAATGCAATTTGGGATTTGAAAGCAAATCAATTAATAAGTTCAATCGCTAATAATTCGTTCTCTAATTGAAGCAAAGCAGTTTCAATCTTTTTGATCTGAGTTTGTCTTGGTTTTTTTAGTCCCTTTGAGTAATGATATAATTGCTGTTGATTAATACCAGTAAGCCGCATTAAAGCGGATTTTGTAATAACACCTTTATAATAATTCAGCAAACTTTCTGCATCAAAAATAAATACAAGATCATAATCTCTATTTTTAAAAGCCTTGGGAATTGGGTCCCCCTATTTTAGGCTTCGTTCTTTATGAAAATCAATTGCAGATTGAATATTTTTTTTATAGAATTGGGAGAATTACCTGTAGCTACACAACCATTTAATTTTGGTACATGCGCGCAAAAGTTTTTACCCGAATAACTAATGACAACTTTTATTTTACTCATTGATACTTATTTTAATCCTACTTGTTTTAATATACTATTCACCAAAAAATGATCCAAATCATCACTCACTTTTGCACATTTATTCACTAATTTACTCAGCATATGCATACCACCATCAACCTTAAAACCATTGCCCTGATTGCCCATGATGCACGTAAAAGTGATATGATTCAATTGGTGAACTTTATGCAGCCACTTTATTAAAAAACAAATTGGTTTGCACCAGTACTACAGGTGGATTAATTGAAAAAGCATTGGCAGTAACGGTTGGATCAGATTATGAATCGAACGTTTCAAAAATGTTATCTGGGCCAATGGGTGGTGATGCTCAAATTGCAGCTATGGTGGTAGAGAAAAGAATTGATCACTTCTACACTTTGGGAAACAAAATATGCACCAAGCGATCCTACTTATAAAAAGTTTAAGCGATAGATTATATTTTAAACCCTATTCGTTCTCTTTCATTCCAATTTTTTTGATTGACCTTTTCATCTAATAAGTTTTCCATTGCATCATAGATTTGGTTAAGCTGTATATCATGCTCTCCAATTTTTTCATTTATTTCCTTAATTTGTATCTGCAGTTCATTTTGGTTTAATTGGATTTTTCTTAGCTCTACAAAGGATCGCATTATAGCTATATTCATTTTAATAGAAATATCTGTGTTTATTACACCACTCAGCATAGCTACTCCCTGTTCGGTAAATACAAAAGCATAAATTTTCTATGTTGACCTCTTCGAGTCTTTAAGGTCACATTTTGTGACCTTAAAGACTCATCATTTTGAATGCTCCCTATTTGTAATTTTATAACACTATATTCTTCTTTTGTTAGTTGAAACATGAAATCTAAAGGAAAGCGCTTAATATTTCTCTTCACAGCTTGATTCAAGACCTTTACATCTGTTTTATAAAGTCTTGCTAAAACAAAATCAACAATTACTCTTTCTCCTCTAAATTCATAAATTATATCTCGTATAGATATCAGATTTTCCATATTCAAAAGATTAAATAATCTAATGAATACAAAATAATGCTATTCAATAGGAATGTTATAAGTATAAATACGCATTTTTATTGCATCTTAGACCTTACAGCCCTTACCGAATAAGATTGAATGGTAATAAGCTTAAGCTGCTCATTGCGAACGATTAGCTTTTTGTACGCTTTGAATACCCCTTTTTTATCGTAGAAACCTATTATGCATGATTGATTGGTTTCGCCTTTACGTATCGCTACTTTTGGAGCTACCTGAAGATTTGGAATTGTAAGTGTATCGGTTTCACGCAATTCTTTGTACTGCATTTTAAGTAAAAACTTAAATGTGCTCTTAGTTTCAAATAGCGTTGCCGAAAATTTCCATTGGTTTGCATTGTTTACTCCATCATCTACTGCAACGGAATAATTAGCAACTGGAGAACTATTTGGGTTTTCACGAATCTCGGAAATGACACTTGCTTTAACAATGATTACGGTATCAGATTTGATATCTGTGTTATCGGCATTACTGCATCGAGCAAAAAATAGTACGATGCAAAAAAATACAATTGATCTCATGTATTATACTTTATGCAATTATACCTTGCTCCATTAAGTACTCAGCAATTTGCACTGCATTGGTGGCTGCTCCTTTTCTAAGATTATCGCTTACAATCCACATGTTCAATGTATTGGCTTGTGTTTCATCTCTGCGAATTCGTCCAACAAAAACTTCGTCTTTTTCATGTGCCCACAAAGGCATTGGATATTGTTGATTGGATGGATCATCTTGCACAATGATGCCTGGGGCTGATGCTAAAATATTTTTTAGTTCTGCAATATCAAAATCATTTACAAATTCTATATTTACGCTTTCGCTATGCCCTCCCATTACTGGAATACGCACAGCGGTTGCTGTTACCCGAATAGAATCATCTTGCATGATTTTATTGGTTTCCTTCACCATCTTCATTTCCTCTTTGGTGTAACCATTGTCTAAGAAAACATCAATCTGCGGAATTACATTTAAATCAATCGCGTACTTGTAGGCCATTTCTCCTTCTACTCCCTTTCTTTCATTCATCAATTGATCCACTGCTTTTTTTCCTGTACCTGTTACACTTTGATAAGTACTTACCACAACACGTTTGATTGTATATTTTTGATGCAATGGTTGTAATGCCACCACCATTTGTATAGTAGAACAATTAGGATTGGCTATAATAAAATCTTCTTTTGTTAAAACAGCCGCATTTACTTCCGGGACTATTAATTTTTTGGTAGGATCCATTCTCCATGCGGATGAATTGTCTATCACCCTAATTCCAGCAGCTGCATATTTAGGTGCCCACTCTAAAGATGTACTTCCTCCAGCAGAAAAAATGGCTACTGCTGGTTTTGCATCAATCCCATCTTGCATACTCACTACTTTAAACGCTTTCCCTTTAAAGCTCACTTCTTTTCCTATTGATCTTTCTGAAGCTACAGCTACTATTTCTGTTACTGGAAAATTACGTTCTGCCAATACCTGCAACATTTTAGTTCCTACTAATCCTGTTGCTCCTACTACTGCTACTTTCATTTTTATTCCCCCCATTTTCGCTATCGCGATTTTTTGCATAAATAAATGCTATTCTATCCTAAAGAAATATCAAAATTCACTAATTGAACAAATTCTTCTAATCTAGTATCAATGTCAGATTTACTAATTTCTCTCAATCGCTCTGTTCCAAATTTTTCTACACAAAATGAAGCCATGGCACTTCCAATAATGATGGCAGTTTTCATATTCTCAAAAGAAATATCTTTTGTTTTAGCTAAGTGACCAATGAATCCTCCTGCAAATGTATCTCCTGCTCCTGTTGGATCGAATACTTCCTCTAAAGGCAATGCTGGTGCAAAGAAAACTTTAGATCCATGAAACAATAATGCGCCATGTTCTCCTTTTTTAATAATCACATATTTAGGGCCCATGGTCATAATAGTAGAGGCGGCTCTAACCAATGAATAATCGCCGCTTAATTGGCGTGCTTCACTGTCATTCACCATCAAAACATCTACCATCGACAATGTTTTCTTCAAATCGTCCATTGCAATATCCATCCACAAATTCATGGTATCAAGTACAATCAACTTAGGTCTTTTGCGTAATTGTTCAATCACCGATCTTTGAACTGCTGGTACCAAATTTCCCAACATTAAAAATTCGCAATCCTGAAAACTTTCAGGAACTACTGGCTGAAAATTTTCTAACACATTCAATTGTGTATCGAGTGTATCTCTGCTATTCATATCCATATGATAGCGGCCACTCCAAAAAAATGTTTTTTCGTCTTTTTTGATTTGCACCCCTTCGAGGTCTACATTTCGATTGGTTAAAGCATCTAATTCAGCTTGAGGAAAATCTCCTCCAACTACTGAAATTTGTTTGATAGGTACAAAATTAGAAGCACACCAGGCTATATAAGTACCTGCACCACCAATGATTTTATCTGTTTTTCCAAAGGGCGTTTCAATGGCGTCAAAAGCCATAGACCCAACAACTACTAAAGACATAAAATGATTTTTGTTATTGGAGAGCGAAATTAGGGGATTATTAGGTAAAAAGCCACCGGTCTGACCGATTTGGTCTGACCGGCTATCCCAGCCATCAAACTAACAAAAAAATAAATTATAGTCAAAATATTTGCTAACACCCGTTAGTATATTATCTTCGCCCCATGGCAAGGATTAAAATTGAAAAAAACACTTCCCGAAAAGAGGTAATTGTTAGTAAAGCTGCGGCACTTTTTAGAGAAAAGGGCTTCAAAGCGGCCAGTATGAGAGACTTAGCCGAATCGGTTGGGGTTGAAGCAGCTAGCTTGTACAATCATATTAAATCTAAAACCGAACTACTACATGAAATATGTTTTGGAGTAGCCAATCGATTTATGCATAAAATGGATGAAGTAGAATCAGGCTCTATCAGCGCCATTGAGAAAGTAGAACAATTGATTCGTTTTCACATTGATGAAATGGTGAATCATTATGAAGAAGTGTATGTAAGCGATAGAGAATGGAAATATTTATCGGACCCCTACTTATCTAATTTTCAAACACAACGCAGAATGTATAGGAAAAGATTTGCTGCAATCATTGAAGCTGGAATTCGCAATAAAGAAATAAAAAAAATAGATGCTCCAACTGCTGTACTTATTTTATTACACGCCATTGGTGGAATTGAAAGCTGGCATAGATCAACCCAAAAAATAAATGCCTCAAATCTTACTGATAATATGATTACCATTTTAGTAGGTGGCTTAGAATTGAAATAGAATAAATAGATAAAGAAGTATCAATGACCCATTTTGAAACACTTACAATTAACAATATTCGCAAAGAAACCAACGACAGTGTTTCTATTGCATTCGACGTCCCTGAATCATTAAAAACGAATTTTCAATTTATACAGGGTCAGTACATTACATTAAAAGCAAACATAAATGGAGAATCAATTAGACGATCTTATTCCATTTGCAGCAGCCCCCTAGAAAATGAATTAAGGGTTGCTATTAAAAAAGTACCTGGAGGTATTTTCTCTAGCTTTGCCAATGATGTTTTACAAAAAGGAGATACACTTGATGTAATTCCACCTAATGGAAAATTTCATACCCCATTAAATGCTGATAATAAAAATAGTTATATTGCCTTTGCCTCTGGAAGTGGCATTACTCCTATTATTTCTATCATCAAAACAACCCTTCAAACCGAAGCTGGTAGCAGCTTTACATTGATATATGGAAACAAGAATCGTCATTCAATTATTTTCAAAGAACAATTAGAAGCCCTCAAGAATAGGTATATGGGCAGGTTGAGTATTGTATATATTTTATCGAGAGAGAAAACAGACGCTGCCATTAATTTTGGAAGAATTGATGCAAACAAATCTGATCTGCTTTGCCAAAAGTTAATTGAACCATTAAGCGCAGCAGCCATTTTTTTATGTGGCCCTTCTGAAATGATTTTTAGTGTTAAAGAACAATTAGAAAAAATAGGTGTTGATAATAAAAGAATTCATTTTGAATTATTTGGAGTTGGGGAGAAGAAGATAGGTAAACCTAAAGATTTAATAAAAACCGATAACCAAGTAAAGAGCAAAATAACCATTCAACAAGATGGAGTTGCATTTGATTTTGAATTGGGGTTTGATGGAGAAAGTATTTTAGAAGCTGCTTTAAAACATGGAGCAGATCTACCTTTTGCATGTAAAGGCGGAGTATGTTGCACTTGTAAAGCAAAATTGATAGAAGGTGAAATAGACATGGATGTAAACTATGGTCTGGAGCAAGAAGAAATAGAACATGGGTTTATTCTAACTTGTCAGAGTCATCCAAGAACTGAAAAAGTTGTAATTGATTTTGATACTAAATAATATTATATGGAAAATATATTTCAAGATAAAATAGATAAAGAAATAAGAATTGAACCAAAAGATTGGATGCCTGAAAAATACCGTCAAACTTTAATTAGACAAATTTCTCAGCATGCTCACAGCGAAATCATTGGCATGTTACCAGAAGGTAATTGGATTACTCGTGCTCCATCACTTAAAAGAAAAGCAATTTTAATTGCCAAAGTTCAAGACGAGGCTGGTCATGGTTTGTATTTATATAGTGCAGCCGAAACATTGGGTATTAGTAGAGATGAAATGTATGATCAATTACATACTGGAAAGGCAAAGTATTCTTCAATATTCAATTATCCAACACTGAGTTGGGCTGACATGGGAGTAGTTGGTTGGCTGGTAGATGGAGCTGCAATAATGAACCAAGTGCCTTTATGCAGAAGCAGTTACGGACCTTATGCAAGAGCTATGGTAAGAGTATGCAAAGAAGAAAGTTTTCACCAGCGTCAAGGTTTTGAAATATTATATGTGTTGAGTAAAGGAACAGCCGCGCAAAGAAAAATGGCACAGGATGCTATTAACAGATGGTGGTGGCCTAGTATTATGATGTTTGGCCCTAAAGACGATGAAAGCCCCAATAGTATTCAAAGTATGAGATGGAAAATAAAAAGGTTTAGTAATGATGAACTTCGACAGAAATTTATTGATGTTTGTGCTGAGCAAGTAAAAGTATTAGGCTTTACATTACCTGATAAAGATTTACAATGGAATGAAGAAAGAGGTCATTATGACTTTGGTAAAATTAACTGGGATGAATTTTGGCAAGTGATTGCTGGAAATGGGCCTTGTAACAAAGAAAGATTAGATGCCCGTAAAAAAGCATGGGCTGATGGCGAATGGGTGAGAGCTGCTGCTACAGCTCACGCAGCAAAGAAATTAAACAAAAACATCGCCGCATAATGTATCTCTTAATTCTTATCTCTTAATTCTTATTTAATATCTCTACTATGTCTTATTCTATAATTAAACTTTATTACGGCGATTATGGCGAAGCCAAAAATGGTGCAGCCGATATATCTACCAACAATACATCTAAAGAAGAATGGCCTTTGTGGGAAATATTTATGAGAAGCAAACAAGGACTCGATCATAAACATGCGGGTAGCTTACATGCCGCAGACGCTGCTATGGCAATTGAAAATGCACGTGATGTTTATACCAGAAGAATGGAAGGAGTAAGTATTTGGGTAGTTGAAAGCAAAAATATTCATGCGAGTAATCCTGACGAAGCAAATTCGTTGTATGACCCTGCAAATGACAAAGCGTACAGGCATCCAACATTTTATGATTTGCCTGATGAAGTAAAATACATGTAACTGAAAAGCATCCAAACAATGTTGAATAAAATAGATTACTTATTACACCTAGCAGACAATGCATTAATTATGGGACACCGATGCAGTGAATGGTGTGGTCATGGGCCTGTTTTAGAACAAGACATTGCTATCTCCAATATTGCTTTAGACTATATCGGTCAATCAAGGTATTTGTATCAATACACTGCAGAAATCGTCAACGGAAAAAATGATCCATCACTTGGCTTTACATTACCTGCTTCTGAAGATACATTGGCCTACTTAAGAGATACTACTGAATATAAAAATCATTTACTGGTAGAATTACCAAATGATGATTGGGCTGTTACTACTTTACGCCTATTTTTATTCTCTACTTATCAATATTATCTATTTACCCAATTACTCAACAATGAGGATACCCGAATTAGTGCTATCGCCGAAAAAACGTTGAAAGAAGTTACCTATCATGTTAGATGGAGTGCTGATTGGGTAATTCGTTTAGGTGATGGTACAGGGGAAAGTAAATTCAGAATTGAAAAAGCGATCGAACAATTATGGCCATTTACTGGTGAACTATTTTTAAATAATGATGCGTTTATTGAGTCTGAATGGAATAAAAAAGTGGCCAGCATTTTTGATGAATCTGGTTTAATAATGCCAAAAAAATCTTGGATACAACAAGGAGGTATGCAAGGAATTCATACTGAACACTTAGGTTTTATATTAGCAGAAATGCAGCATTTACAAAGGGCTTATCCGAATAGTGAATGGTAACTCCCCTTCCCCCTAAATGGGGTATATTATGAATTCAGACAATAGAGATACAATGTTATTAAAAGAAGGTACAGTAGATGCTATATGGGCTATTTTGGAAAAGGTTAATGATCCGGAAATTCCAGTTCTATCGATTGTTGATCTAGGAATTGTTAGAGCTGTATCGATCGATCATGATTTTAAAGAAGCTGAACCAATAATTAAGATAACCATTACACCCACTTACTCTGGATGTCCTGCAATGGATGTGATTAGTATTCAAATTAAAATGGCAATGATTGCTGCTGGATTTCATCATATAACTATTGATCAAGTACTTTCTCCTGCATGGACTACCGATTGGATTACCGAAAACGGCAAGCAACAATTAAAAGCATATGGTATTGCCCCTCCTGTAGGAAAAAGTTTTGATAATGCCTATTTAGAACATTTGGTAATTGAATGTCCTCAATGCAATTCTACCAATACTACTTTAGTATCTGCATTTGGAAGTACAGCTTGTAAAGCATTATTTAAATGCCTCGATTGCAAAGAGCCATTCGATTATTTTAAATGCCATTAAAAAATATTATAGTTTATGTTTCTTTATATACTCATCATTTAATGGGAGTATATCTGAAGTTTGCTTCAACACTTTAGGAGCTCTTATTCTATAACCTACATATAAACTAGCACCATAAAAAAAACGGGCTTCCCTATCTACCCCAGATCCAGATCCATATCGCTGATTATAAGCTGAGAGTCCTGCAAACCATTTATTGGATGCAAATCCAACACCTGCTTTTAAATAATATCCATTTGTAAATTCGGTTTGTTTTTTTGATACTTTTTGAAGATTGGCATCATAAGATTGAGTATTATAAAATCCCATTCCAAACATTGGTCCGGCAATACCTGATACATACCATTTTTTGGCAAATGCTATTGTTGCTGCAACAGGCAGATTAATATTAAAATCAACTAAATAATCATCGCTAATGGCGCCAGCCAATTCTGTTGGGTTTTCTTGAAAAAAATGTATATAGTAAATTGCTGCACCTGGAATAAAACTATAAGCATTGCGAATTTGTAATTCTTTTCCAGACAAAAGGTTTTCTATCGAAAACTGTTTATTACTATTATAAGAGCTCTGAATACCAATTACTTTTGTTTTTAAATTGGGTAATTGAATTATTGAACCTGAATTGGGAATATTACTAGGAAAATCTTTACTGTTTTTAACAAAATACCCTCTAGCATTTTGTAAGCTTAAATCAAAATTAAATTGCTTAATACCAAATGATGCTCCATATTCTTGACGGTAATGATTTGGTTGATCAACAATATCATCAATAGGAAACAATGTAAATGAATAACGCAAGGTTATTTGCTTAAACTCCATTTTCAGAAATTGTTGCATTGAAATTTCTGGACTTAGCATTACCCTTGGCCCTCCATTAGGGTTGGCTAAAATAAATGTTGCATTATTTAATTGAAAACCTGTAGACAAACTCAATTTATTTCGATAGCTTTTTTTAAATAAAGAATCGGGAAGGGTTCGATCAATCTTAAATAACCCTTGTGAAAGGCATTTACCCATTGAAAAAATTAAGATGGCAATAGTCAACCACATTTTCATATTGCTGAAGGTAAAAAATAAGATTAACTTGCCTTTGATTTAACCTAAAAATATTTACTAATGTCCTCGATACTTTTATCCATTGAAAATGGAATTGCAACAATTACCCTAAACAGACCCGACAAACTCAATTCGTTTAATCGGGAAATGGCTTTATTGCTTCAAAAAATATTAGATGATTGTGCAGATGATCAATCTGTACGTTGTATTGTATTAACTGGAGCAGGAAAAGGATTTTGTGCAGGGCAAGATTTAGCAGAAGTGGTTGACCCAAATGGGCCAGGCATGCAAAGAATTTTAGGAGAACATTATAACCCAATCATAGAAAGAATTAGAAATGTTCAAAAACCTATAGTTGCCGCTGTAAACGGAGTTGCAGCAGGTGCTGGGGCCAATTTAGCTTTTGCATGTGATGTTGTAATATGCATTTCAACTGCTTCGTTTATACAAGCATTTTCTAAAATAGGATTGATTCCTGATAGTGGCGGAACGTATACTCTTCCCCGTTTAATTGGTTTTCAAAGAGCAAGTGCCTTAATGATGTTGGGAGATAAAGTTGGCGCAGCCGAAGCACTTAATATGGGAATGTTGTACAAGGTATTTGATGAATCTATTTTTATAGATGAAACCAAAAAAATTGCTTTAACACTGGCACAAATGCCTACACAAGCATTGGCATTTATTAAACAAGCATTGAATGCTTCTTCTACCAATAATTTAACTGAGCAATTATTACTCGAAGATCAATTACAACAAAAAGCAGCTGTAACGAATGATTTCAAAGAAGGTGTAGAAGCTTTTTTAGCAAAAAGAGCCCCCATTTATAAGGGCAATTAATTATTATAAAATGAACTATTATGAACCCTTTAGATGTAGTAAACCATATGCTAATATCGGATGCTTTTTCTAATTGGCTCGGTATAAAAGTGATAGAAATAAATGAGGGATATAGTAAAATACAAATGACTGTTCGCGCTGAAATGTTGAATGGTTTAGGTATTGTGCATGGGGGCATCGCTTTTTCACTCGCAGATAGTGCATTTGCGTTTGCTTGTAATAATAGAAATAATTTATCGGTAGCACTAGATACTTCTATTAATTTTATTAAAGCAGTTCATATAGCTGATATACTTATTGCCGAAGCTGTTGAAATGCACAATGGAAAAAGTACAGGTATCTACCATATTACCATCTCTAACCAAGAACAACAAACAGTTGCATTATTTAAAGGAACTTGTTTTAGAACAGGAAAGTCTATAATTAATCAATAATGCTACAATTGCGAATGATAAAAAAGTGTACATTTTTAATCTCCACCCAATGATCTATTCTTTCAAAGGCTTCACACCTGTTGTTCATGAATCTTCATTTATTCATCCACAAGCTACTGTAACAGGCAATGTGCTCATTGGCAAAAATGTTTATATAGGGCCTGGCGCAGCAATACGAGGTGACTGGGGAGCAATTATAATCGAAGACGGTTGCAATGTGCAAGAGAACTGCACCTTACATATGTTTCCTGGTACCACTGTTTTATTAAAAGAAAATGCCCATATTGGCCATGGTGCAATAATTCATGGAGCTACTATTGGCAAAAATTGTTTGATTGGAATGAATAGCGTTATTATGGATAATGTGATTTTGGGAGATGAATGTATTGTTGGTGCATTGAGTTTTGTGAAAGCAGATGAAATATTTGAAACAAGAACATTGTTAGCTGGCAACCCTGCTAAAAAAATAAAAGATGTTTCCGAAGAAATGATCCATTGGAAAACAACAGGCACACAGCTTTACCAATCTCTACCGGAAGAAATGAAAAAATATTGGATGGAAGCTTTTCCACTAAAGGAAATTCCTGAAAATCGTCCACCTCAAGAAAATCTTTACCGGACTTGGAATGAGCTAAAAAAATAGACCAAATTGCAATGTTGTATATTTGCAATGTGTCTGAACGGAACAACTTCATAGATTATATTAGAATTTTTGCCAGAAGCGGCCATGGTGGCGCCGGGGTAAAGCATTTTATGCGCAATAAACTAACTGCCATGGGAGGGCCCGATGGTGGAGATGGCGGACGTGGTGGACATATTATTTTGAGAGGCAATAGCAATACTTGGACATTATTGCATTTACGCTATTTCAAGAATGTTTTAGCAGAAAACGGAGAGAATGGAAGTAAAGATAATTGCACAGGAAAAGACGGTAAAGATATTTATATTGATGTACCACTTGGTACCATTGCTAGAGATGAAGAAACGGGCAATAAAGAAGCAGAAATTCTAGAAGCCGGACAAGAATATATTTGGATGAAAGGTGGTAGAGGTGGTTTAGGAAATAGCAATTTTGCAACTCCTACCAATCAAGTACCTGAACATGCTCAACCAGGAGAAGCTGGAACGGAAGGGTGGAAAAATTTAGAGCTGAAAGTATTGGCAGATGTAGGTTTGGTAGGATTTCCGAATGCAGGAAAATCTACTTTACTTTCTTCTATAACAGCTGCTCGACCTAAGATTGCAAATTATGCATTCACAACTTTAACACCGCAATTGGGCATGGTTGCTTATCGTGATCAACAATCTTTTTGTATTGCTGACTTACCAGGTATTATTGAAGGTGCTGCTGAAGGAAAAGGATTGGGTCATCGATTTTTAAGGCATATTGAAAGAAATTCAGTGTTGCTTTTTTTAATTCCTGCAGATAGCAATGATCATAAAAAAGAATTTGACATTCTGCAACAGGAATTGAAATCCTACAATCCCGAAATGTTACAAAAAGATTTTATCATAGCCGTTAGTAAAAGCGATATGTTGGATGATGAACTGAAAGAAGCTATCAGCAAAGAATTGCCAGCAGGTATTCCACACGTATTTATTTCATCAGTTACTAATAAAGGATTGATTGAATTAAAGGATTTATTATGGGATACTTTGAATAAACCTATCCAATAATTTTTGCTCTTAACATTTAAGTAACATAGCCTATCAAATTGATAGGGTTACCTTTTTCACATGCCGGTATTAATATGTATAGTGAACACTAAGTAGCTAACGCTACATTTCGATTATACGCATTTCGCGTATTCATTTGCTTGCCAAAATGAGTTGAACAAATTTTTTACACCACAAAAATTATTAAGAATGAAAAAGCAAATGTTATCTGCTTTCGCAAGAAAATTTTTCCTAGGAAATATAATGGCAGCAATGTTATTCCTATCTGCGAATGCATCAGTATCTCCGGTTCATTTTAATTTTGAACCAACAAAAAACAATAAAGCAATTGTTATCTACAAAGGTACTGATAGCAATGATTATCTAACGTTTCAGGTTGTTTATAATAACCCAACAGGAAGTACTTTTAAATTAGTAATTACTGATGCTAAGGGCGAATTATTCTTCAGTGAAAATTATAAAGAGATTGCATTTAGCAAAACCTTTAAATTGTACAAAGAAGATATTAGTAGATTAACTTTTTCTATTCGCAATGCTAAAACTGGCGAATCAGAAAACTTTGATGTAGTAATTAGTGAAAGTATTACAGAGAAAGTTGCAGTATCTCGCAAAAATTAATTGAAAAAAGCTACCAGTAATTAACTGGTAGCTTTAAAAAATATAAACGGAATAGCATATTATCCTACTGCTTCTGATTTCATACTCTTAGAAGCTTTTGTTCTATCATTCTCATCCAATATGGTTTTACGCATACGAATGTTTTTAGGAGTAACTTCTATACACTCATCTTGTTGAATATATTCCATACACTCTTCTAAGGTAAACTGCAATTTTGGAATAATTCTAACTGCATCATCACTTCCACTTGCACGGTGATTAGTAAGTTTTTTCATTTCCACTGCATTTACATTTAAATCACCTGGTTTAATATGTTCTGCAATTACTTGTCCAACATACACTTCATCTGTTGGATCAACAAAGAAACTACCACGATCTTGTAACTTATCAATTGAATAGGCTGTGGTTATTCCTTGAAACTTTGCAATTAATACACCATTGCTTCTTCCAGGAATAGGCCCTTTCCAAGGTTTGTAATCGATAAAGCGGTGCGCCATTACAGCTTCTCCGGCAGTTCCTGTAAGCATTTGAGAACGAAGACCAATTAACCCTCTTGAAGGAATTTCAAATTCAAGGTGTTGCATTTCGCCCTTACTCTCCATGATTTGCATTTCGCCTTTTCGCTGTGTTACCAAATCAATTACTTTACCGCTGTATTCAGCAGGAACATCTACCACCAGATTCTCATATGGCTCATGCTTCTTTCCATCAATTGTTTTAACCAATACTTGAGGGTTACCAACAGTAAGCTCATATCCTTCTCTGCGCATGGTTTCCACCAAAATTCCTAAGTGAAGTATACCTCTACCAAAAACCAAGAAACTATCTGCACTGTCTGTATCTTCTACTCTTAATGCCAAATTCTTTTCTGTCTCTTTCATTAAACGATCACGCAAATGACGAGAAGTTACAAACTTTCCATCTCTACCAAAGAAAGGTGAGTTGTTAATACTAAAAGTCATACTCATGGTAGGCTCATCCACACTAATAATTGGTAATCCTTCTGGATTCTCCACATCTGCAATCGTATCTCCAATATTAAAATCTTCTAACCCAACTACAGCACAAAGATCTCCGCAAAGCACTTCAGAAACTTTACGTTTACCCATTCCTTCAAAAACGTATAACTCTTTTACACGGCTCTTTTTAATAGAGCCATCGGCCTGCACTAAAGCAATTGGTTGACCTTCTTTAACAGCTCCTCTTGTTACTTTACCAACGGCAATTCTCCCTAAGAATGAAGAATAATCCAATGATGTTATTTGCATTTGCAATGGACCTTCATTTACTTTTGGGGCTGGTACATATTTAATAATCCCATCCATTAAAGGAAAAATATCTTCTGTTTGAATAAGACTATCGTTGAACCAACCATTTTTTCCACTGCCATAAAATGTAGGGAAATTTAATTGCTCTTCTGTTGCATCTAAATTGAAAAATAATTCAAAAACCGCATCATGAACTTCATCTGGACGGCAATTTGCTTTATCTACTTTATTGATTAATACAATTGGATGTAAATTCAATTGCAATGCTTTTTGTAAAACAAATCGTGTTTGTGGCATTGGACCTTCAAAAGCATCTACCAATAAAATAACACCATCGGCCATTTTCAATACACGCTCTACTTCTCCACCAAAGTCACTGTGACCAGGTGTATCAATTACATTGATTTTATAATCTTTATAGGTTACGGCAGCGTTTTTACTGAAAATGGTAATACCTCGCTCTCTTTCCAGATCATTACTGTCCATAATTAACTCACCAGCATCCTGGTTGTCTCTAAAAACCTTAGTTGCACCTAAAATACGGTCTACTAAAGTGGTTTTGCCATGGTCAACGTGTGCGATGATGGCAATGTTTCTTATTTCCATTTTTGTGTATTTGCTTCAGTATCAATTACTTACGTAAATAATACTATTTATTTGAGCGGCGAAGGTACGATATTACAATGGGGCAGCAAGTAAATAAGTGTCAATATTATGTTACGGACTCTATTGTATGAGGCCAATTAACCTTAGTTTTATATGAATATCAATACTTTATGAAGTTATTTTTACTCTATTTACTCATTGCTTTTTATTTATTTGCTGGATACAATCATTTTGCCAATCCTCGTTTTTATACTCCTTTGATTCCTCCCTATTTAACTCAATGGACCAATTTGATTAATATAGTAAGCGGAGTGGCTGAGATTGTTTTGGCCATTGCGATGATTTTTCCGGCAACTCGCTTATGGGCATCTTATGGAATTATTGCAGTTTTAATTGCTTTTATTCCTGCCCATATTTATATGATACAATTGGGTCCCTTTAATTTAGGAAAATTTCAAATGACTCCTGCCATCGGTTGGATCAGATTATTAATCATACAACCTGTTCTGATCCTTTGGGCTTATTGGGTAAGAAATTAATATCTTTAAAAAAAAATCCATGCGCATCCTCAAAATTATTATTGGTATAGTTGCCGTATTAGCTATTGTATATTTGATCGGGCCATCTCCTTCAAAACCCAATTATAATAATACTATAATTGAAGTTCCTTCAGATCCTGCTGCATTGGAAAAATTTATTGCAGATGGAGAAGCATTGCATAAAGTAAAACCCAATAATGAAGCAAGAATAGTTTGGGCCAAAGATTCATTGAAACAAAAAACCAAATACGCCATTGTATACCTTCATGGCTTTAGCGCCAGTCAGGAAGAAGGTAATCCGGTGCATAGGACCATTGCCAAAGAATTTGGTGCTAACCTTTATTTGTCAAGACTTTCGCAACATGGCATTGATACAACAGATGAATTAATCAATATGACAGCAGAAAATCTATGGGAATCTGCAAAAGAAGCATATGCAATCGGAAAAGCAATTGGCGATACAGTTATATTAATGGGAACTTCTACTGGTGGCACTTTAGCATTAATGCTTGCTGCCAATTTTGCTGAAGTGGGCGGTTTGGTGTTGTACTCACCCAACATTGCTATTAAAGATCCGAATGCATGGTTACTCAATAATCCATGGGGATTACAAATTGCACGATTGGTGAAAAAATCTAACTACATGATCATCAACAAACCGATCGCTCAATACAATCAATATTGGAATCATTACTATCGTTTAGAAGCCACTGTACAATTAGAGGAATTATTAGAAACTTCCATGACGCAAAATCTTTTCAAAAAAATCACACAACCAACATTGGTATTGTATTACTACAAGAACGAAACCGAACAAGATCCTGTTGTAAGTATTGATGCAATGAAAAATATGTTTGCTTCTATTCAAACTCCAACAACGAAAAAGAAAATGGTTCCTGTACCCAACTCTGGTAACCATGTGATGGCTTCCCCAATTCAATCAAAAGATATTGAAACGGTTAAAACAGCATCTGCTCAATTTTTACAAAAGATTATGTTGATACAGCCCATCATTAACTAATGGATGTTTGCATCAATACAATTTCATTATCTTCATCCTCTTAAATTGCTTGCGTATGCCTCTAAGTAGAATAGCTGGTATCGGCAAATATGTGCCTGCCAATGTGGTTACCAATAATGATCTTACCAAATATATGGATACCAATGATGAATGGATTCAGGAGAGAACCGGAATTAAAGAGCGCAGGTATGCACATAGAACTGAAGAAACCACTACCACCATGGGAGTGGAAGCAGCCAAAATTGCCATTGAAAGGGCTGGTACTACCGCTGAAGAAATCGATTTTATTGTATTTGCTACCTTATCACCTGATTATTATTTTCCTGGTTGTGGAGTAATGGTACAACGTGCCATGAAAATGAAAGAAATTGGTGCATTGGATGTACGCAATCAATGCAGTGGGTTCTTATATGCATTAAGTGTTGCCGATCAGTTTATTAAAACAGGTATGTATAAAAACATATTGGTGATTGGAAGCGAAAAACATTCTTTTGGTTTAGATTTTACTACTCGAGGAAGAAATATTTCGGTGATTTTTGGTGATGGTGCTGGAGCAGTTGTTTTGCAACCAACTGAAAAAATAGGTCAGGGAATACTCAGCACCCATTTACACAGTGATGGAGAATCTGCTGAAATATTGGCCATGTATAATCCCGGAACACATGCCAATCATTGGGGTACAAAAAATTACGCAGATTTTGATGAAGCTGAAATTGCCCAAATGTTCATGAGTAAAAAAATGATTGATAACGCGCAACTTTATCCCTACATGGATGGTCAGGCTGTATTTAAAAAAGCTGTAGTGAAATTTCCGGAAGTGATTATGGAAGCACTCGAAAAAAACGGTTTAAAAACTTCAGATATCAATATGCTTATACCGCATCAAGCTAATTTGCGCATCAGTCAATTTGTACAACATAAACTCAAACTTTCCGATGATCAGGTATATAACAACATTCAACATTACGGAAATACTACAGCAGCCTCCGTTCCAATTGCTTTATGCGAAGCTTGGGAAAAAGGTAAGATCAAAGATGGCGATTTGGTTTGTTTAGCAGCATTCGGAAGTGGCTTTACTTGGGCCAGCGCACTTATGAATTGGTAGTTTAGTTATTTGATGGCCTTATGGAAAGAAAAATTATTTACCTTATTAATCCAATTTCTGGTACTTCTAAAAAAGAGAAGACCAAATTAATTATTGAACGAGAAACCGAGTTACAACAAATTCCATTTAAAGTATTTTTTACTAATTCATCAGGAAATTATGAAATTGTACGAGACGCAATTTCACAAGAAGGTTTTACAGATGTAGTAATGATTGGAGGAGACGGAACAGTTAATCAGGTAACCAATGCACTAAGAGATACTGGAGTAAGATTTGGCATTATTCCTTCGGGATCTGGAAATGGATTGGCTCGATCTGCAAATATTCCTTCTAAATTAAAATCGGCACTTGCTATTATTTTTAGTGGCAAGGCAAAAGCAATTGATGCGTTTACAATTAATGGCGAATATTCTTGTATGTTGAGTGGAATTGGTTTTGATGCACAAGTAGCTCATGATTTTGCTCAAAAAACAACTAGAGGATTATTTACCTATACACAACAAAGTATCATCAATTTTTTCAAAGCCAACCCTTATCAATTTGAAATAACCATCGATCATTTTTCATTTTTCACAGATGCTTTTTTTATCAGCATTGCCAATAGCAATCAATTTGGTAATAATGCAACTATAGCACCACAAGCCAGTTTATCAGATGGATTATTGGATGTAGTAATTGTACAAAAAATGAATAAAGCGAAATTGCCTTTTGCTATACTCCGTCAAATGAGGGGTAATAATAAATTGCAACAATTGGTTGACGATATTAGCTCTAAAACAATTTTATATTTTCAAACGCCCACAATAACTATTAAAAACGAAAAACTTGCTCCATTACATATAGATGGTGAGCCTAGAGAAACAGCTGCAACATTTGATATTGAAATTATTAAAGCAGCATTTCTTTTATTACAGCCTTAAAAAATTATTCGCTCTGTATTTTTTTAAGCCGCTGAAAAGCTGCTTGATTCAGCGGATCATCTAAAGCAGCAGCAATATCCCTTTTCTCTGCAGCTGTTAAATGAAAACTCAAACTAGCAGCTGCTTCTTTAGAAGAAGGAACATATTGAAATGCTAGTCGATAAAAATTCAATCCATAGTTTTTAGAAAAGAAATCCAGCTGATCGTGCTGGGCATAATCCTGCATTTTAAACCAATTATTTTGAAGAATTAAAAATGGTTTGGTTAAAAACCCAATCAATGAATTACTCTCTAGTGGTTTATCCCAATCACTCATACTTCTATCCCTAATTTGTATAAGAACCACTTTTGATGTATTCTCTTTTAACCAATCTTTGAATACTTCAACAAATCTTAAAGAAGCTTCTTGACCATAATTATCCCTCAGTCCCGCATCCATTACATCTATAATGGGTTTGGTTGGTAGCCATACATTGGGAAGCACGTAAGGAAAAGTAGCATTCATTCTTAAAGCGGATAGTATACTTATACCCTGACTGTTTTGTTTACTAAAAAATGAATTAAAATCAATAGCATCTGGATCAAAAGCATTTACATTGGCTTCACTAGCTATCGGTTTCAATAAAAAGCGCACGGGTCGAGTGGCTATGATCATTTTCCTAGCATCACGCGTAATCACCGAGTTAAAAAACATAGCAGGTATTAGTGCATTTTTTTCAGGTTCTTCATAAGCAGCAATAGGATGATCTAATAAATTTCCAGTATTCTCATTTAATTTTTGTTCAAATGCATAGCCTCGGTCTTTGATATATTTAAATCCATTGTAAGTAAATTTTTGCGCAGGACTAAATAAATCTCTGGCTAAAAAAGAAGAGAAGATAGGGCTTAATAAATCTTTGGATATATTAGCTACCCACTGTTGATCTTGTAAATCAATTGGCCTTCCTTTTATTTTTTGAAAATACAATTCTCTAAAATACGCTGCCCCTAACATCCCCCCAGAAGCCCCATTAATTAGAATGGTTTGCTCCATCAATTTTCCTTTGAGTTGTTGATCCAAACGTTGAAGTGTATTCAAGGTAAAAGCTGCACTCCTGGTTCCGCCTCCGCTTGTATTGATAATATATAGAATTGGTTTGGGAGAGGATTGCTTTGCTTTCCAATTATTTAAAATGGCAATATATGCTACTCTATCTTTTTGAATACTTGAATCATTGGCTAAAGCATTCACTGATTCTTTGTTATAATTAGGCCTTTCTGCTTTATTGATATAATCCAATCCATACGCTTTGTTTCTTGGATCGATGATTTCTTTTTGATATAAAAAATTAGCTATCAAATAAATCACAACTACAACAGGAATACTCCAGGATCTTAGAAAAATGGATAGCGCCCCTGCAAATGCAATCAGGATTGCAAAAAATAAAGTGATACTGCATGCAGCTGGTAATTGAAATAATTGTGCATCGGAGCTATACCCAGTTAAAATTAAAAAAATAAAGGCCAAAGTAATTGCCAGTACTGCTGCTACATGATGGCGATTGAAAACGGCATCTAAAAATTCGGGACTATAATGTCTTACATCTCTTGGCTTGCGCAAACGCAACGCAGCGCTTAAAAACCAATCAATACGCATTTCATACTTTTCTTTTGGAAGAACTTTATTAACCGCTACCCGATCGTATTCTTGATGGGCATTTTTAATTGTTGCTGATAAAGTATAGTAAATAGTTTTGTCTGCACTAAAAAAATAAATGAATGCTATTGCCAAACACAACATCAACCCACCCATATATCCTAGTGCCAATAAAATAATTTCTTTCGTTGCAAATAACTCTTGAGAACTTGAATAGTGGATTGCTTTTACTAGATAAAAAACCAAGAAAACAATTGGTATGATGGCATTATTAATGCAGTATTTTAAAAATGGCTGTGCATTGGTTGCTAAAAACCGAATACTTTTTGCGTGTAAAATAAAAGTGGTAATATTCCAACTCATAATGAATACTCCAGAAGAAAAACCGACTATTGCTGTACTAAAATAGGTGACATCTCCAAAATATTCAGGCGCCAAAAAAAGAGAATCTGCACCGAAAGTTTTCATGAAATTTCCTGCAACAGTAGCAAACAACAAATACCAAAACACCAAAAAGATCTGGTATCTTCTGAAATGTATCAGAAAAAGTTGAATGGGCAAAGAGAACCAAATTCCGATCAAGTATTTCTTCATACAACTAAGATGATTTATTGCTCCATCACGCTGCACTAAGTTACTTAAATTCTTAGGCTTCTCTTCGAATAAAAAAAAGCGTAGTTATTAAGGAAAGCAATAAAAGCATACCAGTTAATTGGTGCAATTGAGCCGCCCATTCAAATAAACCCCAGCTGCCTGGTATAATTCCTTTACTAAACAATACTGTTGCTATACCCAAAACAACTTGTACATGCACAAGAATCAATGGCCATTTTCTAATTTTGTTGAATGATCTCGTACCGTTTATCTTATATAATTTAAATGTCCAAATTGCAATTACAATAAACATCAAATAAGCCATACCCCGATGGATAAAATGAATCAATAAAGTATTGTCGATAAAATTGAGCAACAAAGGTTGATCCTTAAATAATTGATCAGGTATCCAGGCACCGTTAATAGTAGGCCAAGTAGATGCAATATTGGCTGCTTTATGACCAGCCATTAATGCCCCATAAAGCAGTTGCACTATTAATAAGCCCAATAAAAAATAATTTATTAAAACGGCATTTGAATTTCGAACCCATTGCTCTTTCTTAATTAAACAACTGAGTGCAAACCAAAAAGTATAACTGAGTAATCCCAAAGCCAACACAAAATGCATAGCTAATCGGGTTGGTTTAACATATACTTCATCTCCAGTTAATCCACTAGCTACCATAATCCAGCCTACTCCACCTTGTAATGCACCTAATAAAAACAATACAACCAATGGTTTTACCATTTCTTTCTTAAATGCTTTTTTCCATAAAAACCAGATAAAGCCAAGGGCAAAAACTAAACCAATGGATCTTGCCCAAAGCCGATGGAACCATTCCCAAAAAAAGATATACTGAAAGTCCTTCAATCTAAACTCAAAATTGAGCAACTGAAATTGTGGTGTTGCTTTATATTTTTCAAATGCTTCTAACCAAGCACTTTGATTCAAAGGCGGCAATGTGCCAGTAATAACGTTCCACTCGGTAATAGATAACCCACTACCTGTTAAACGGGTAATTCCACCAAGTGCAATTTGCACAATAGTCATTCCAACTCCCAACAATAACCAAATGGCTACCTGCCTATCCAAGCGATTCAACTTATCCATTTTTGAGTATTTCTATTTTATACAAAGTTATAACAACAGAAACGGTTGTTTTGATCAATTCAATTTGATACTATTGAAAGGATAGCTGAATTTTACACCATGTTGCCCTCTTTTTATCAGGAAAAGCTTGTTGAAGCTGGTTGCGATGAAGCCGGAAGGGGTTGTTATGCAGGTCCGGTGTTTGCTGCGGCGGTAATTCTTCCAAAAGATTTTAAACATCCATTACTCAATGACAGTAAACAAGTTGGCGAAAAACATCGCTTGATACTGAAAGAAGTTATCGAAGCAAATGCCATTGCTTGGTCCGTTGCGAGTGTTGAAGTAGAAGAAATTGATTCCATCAATATTTTAAGAGCCAGTTTTAAAGCCATGCATAAAGCCATTGGGCAATTAAAATTAGTTCCAGCATTTTTATTGATTGATGGAAATCGATTTATTACTTACCCACAAATACCACATATCTGTATTGTAAAAGGAGATGGGAAATTTGCTTCCATGGCAGCAGCAAGCATTTTAGCCAAAACATATAGAGATGCATATATGGAAAAATTACACCAGCATTTTCCACAATATGGTTGGAATAGAAATAAGGGCTATGGTACTTTGGAACACAGAATAGGTATAGAAAACAATGGTCTATGTATACACCATCGCAAAAGTTTTAACATAGTTCCAACTCAAATAAATATTCCTTTTTAGTCCATTTCCCAAACACCTGCACCCTGACGAACCAATTCATAAGTAGAAGATGTGCAATTGATAATAGTAGAAGGTTCCATTCCTCCATTTCCACCATCTACAACAATATCAACTAAGTTTTCAAATTTAGAATGAATAATTTCGGGATCAGTGAACTCTTCTACTATATCTCCCGGTAAAGATGCAGATAATATTGGACGACCCAATTGTTCTACAATAGTTCTTGCTATTAGGTTATCGGGGATTCTTAAGCCGATGGTACTTTTTTTACTTTGCAATAATCGCGGAACTACTTTACTTGCAGGAAGTATGAATGTATACGGACCTGGTAAATGACTTTTTAATATTCGATAAAGTGAAGTGTCAATAGGTTTGCAATATTTACTTAAGTCACTTAAATCGTTACAAATAAAACTTAGTTGCGCTTTTGTAGGATCAACATTTTTGATTCGCGCTATTTTTTCTATGGCTTTAGGCTGAAAAATATCGCAACCCAACCCATAAATGGTATCGGTTGGATAAATAATTATTCCACCATCATTTAAACATTCGATAATTGTTTTTATGTGCCGGGGATTGGGATTATCTGGATGAACGTGCAATAACATTATTAAAGTTACACTTAAAAAAACGAAGACGGCAAAAGCCGTCTTCTGTTTGTTTGTAACCCCTGGTTAAAAAATAATAACTGCATAGAATAGTCACCATCCGATACAATTATAGAGTAAAAGTAAAATGAAGAAAACACTAGAACAAGGTATTATACACTCATTTTTATTGGGTTAATAAACGTCAAAAAAAAGGTATGAATTCTACTATTTAAAGATTATTTTAATTTATATTCGTATTAGTAACCTGTCTCCCCACTTTACATTTTGAAATCTATGAAGAAAATTGTTTTAGTAGACGACCATGTCTTGCTAAGAAATGGCCTATCAGGGTTAATTGGTAATTTCCCAGGTTATAACGTTTTATACGAGGCGGATAATGGAAAAGATTTTATCAGTCAATTAGACCCTAGTAATTTACCTGATTTAGTATTATTAGATGTTTCAATGCCAGAAATGAATGGCTATGAAACTGCTAACTGGTTACTTAAAAATTATCCGGATATTAATATTTTAGTATTAAGTATGTATGGAGATGAACGTTGCATCATTAAAATGCTGCAACTGGGCGCAAAAGGATATATTCTAAAAGATATTAAGCCCGTAGAATTACAACACGCATTAGATACTGTTTACGAAAATAGAATGTATTTCAATGATGTGATTTATAGCAATTTGATACATACTATTAAAAATGGTGTTTGCGAACCAGAAGATCCATATCAAAAAATGATTAGTTTACCTGAAAGAGAAAAAGAGTTTTTGAAATGGGTATGCACCGAGAAAACGTTGAAAGAAATTGCTGCAGAAATGTGTTTGAGCCCAAGAACAATTGACGGTTACAGAGATAATTTATTTGAAAAATTAAATGTTACCAGCAGGGTTGGTTTGGTACTTTTTGCATTAAGAACAGAAGTAGTGAAACTATGATTTGATTTCCCAAACCTCTCTACCGCGCAATAATTTATCCAGATTTCCTTTTCCCTTTGAAGCAATGGTTTCTTCAATTTGCATGGCCATTACATCTTCATAGCATGGTCGATCAGTTGCAAAAAATACACCAAATGGTCTAGGGAAGTGTCCGCCAACTTTATTGGGATTATCGAACATTCTTGTTAAAATCTGGGCTTTATAAAAATCACGTTCGTCATGAATCCATAAATCATCAGTACTTACACCTTCTCCTAATTCAACTACTACAGGTTTAAATCCATCCAACTTAATTCCTTTGTGCTGATTGGTTCCAAAAACCATTGGCTTACCATGTTCTAAGAAAAGTGTTTCTTCTTGCTTGGTAGATTTTTCGGTAAATATTTCGAAAGCCCCATCATTAAAGATGTTGCAGTTTTGATAAATTTCTAAGAAAGAAGAACCCTTATGTCCATTGGCACGAGTGAGCATATATTGTAAATGCTTAGGGTCGCGATCCATGGAACGACCTATAAATGTTGCATCTGCACCCATTGCTAAAGCCAATGGATTAAACGGATGATCGATACTTCCGAATGGTGTACTCTTGGTAATTTTATTTTCTTCTGATGTTGGAGAATATTGCCCCTTGGTTAAACCATAAATTTGGTTATTAAACAACAAAATATTTACATCAAAATTTCTTCTTAATAAATGAATGGTATGATTACCGCCAATACTTAATCCATCGCCGTCGCCAGTAACTATCCAAACACTTAATTCTGGGCGAGATGCTTTTAATCCACTTGCCACCGCTGTAGCTCTTCCGTGGATGCTGTGCATTCCATAAGTATTCATATAATAAGGAAAACGACTACTACATCCAATTCCACTGATGATCACTATATTTTCTCTAGCAACGCCAATATTTGGCATTACTTTTTGAACCTGTGCCAAAATGGAATAATCTCCACAACCAGGGCACCAACGAACTTCCTGGTCTGTTGCAAAATCTTTAGCAGTTAAAACTGGGCTACTCAATGTTTCTGTACTCATATAAATGGATTGTTCAGCAAGGCAATAAAGTTACATGATCGGAGGGAAAAAAAATCAATTTTCCAATTTCTGTAACCAATAACTCAATAATTGAATAACTATTTACTGCGCAGCGTTCAGCTCCTCCCAATATTCAGCCGCTCTTCTTGTATGCGGAATTACAATGGTTCCACCTACAATATTGGCCACTGCAAAAACTTCATACATTTCTTCTGTATTTATGCCCAATTCATGGCTTTTGCCTAAATGGTATTTGATACAATCGTCGCAACGCAATACCATGCTGGCTACTAAACCCAACAATTCCTTGGTTTTTTTATCCAATGCGCCTTCATCATAGGTATTTGTATCAAGATTCCACAATCTTTTCATCACTAAGTTGTTCTTACTCAAAATCACCTCATTCATTCTTTCGCGATAACTATTAAACTCATTCACCATTTCACTCATAAAAATATTTTAGACAACAAAAATACTACTGCTGCATATAATTATTTGTATTTTGTAATGCTAAACTTGCAGATATGAAAAAAATACTTTTTTTGTTGTTCATCCCATTTTGGGCGATTGGTCAAAACAAAGGGGAGCTTATAAAAATCACCGACATGCTTCAAATGAAGCAAATGAGCGGCTTGAGTTTAAGCCCTGATGGAAGTAAAGCTGTTTTTGTATTGAATAGTATAGAACAAGAGGGAGATAGTAAATGGGAATTCAGATATACCAATCAATTATACTTAGTTGCATCCGATGGCTCAAGTACCCCGAAAGCCTTGACCAATAAGGAAAGCGCGGGACAGCCCTCCTGGAGCCCCGATGGAAAACAATTGGCATTTGTTCGTTCGATAGAGGGTAAGCCACAGATTTTTTTGTTGTCGTTTGAGGGAGGTGAGCCAATGCAGTTAACCAAATTTAAATACGGAGCCAGCAATCCTAAATGGAGCCCCGATGGCAAGCAAATTGTATTTGGCGTTTCTGTTTCGTTTAAAGATTTATTGAAAGACAGCATTCTCAATCCCGGCAAAAATTTACCAAAATGGCCGATGGAAAAACCTGGCTTTGATCAAAATGAATTTTTAAAAACTTCATCTGCAAAACCAGACCCTGATGGAACATTAGAAGAAATGCGTGCTTATTTGGAGTTGAATGCAACCGATAGAAAAGCAAAGGTTTTTAATAATCTAAATTTCCAAGAAGAGTCTACCACTTCACCAGAACTATCATTCAGTCATGTTTTTGTGACAGCGGTTCAACCTAATGCAATACCTGTGGCTATTACTAAAGGCTTTTATCGATTTGGAAACGCTGTATTTTCTCCTGATGGAAATACCATTGTTTTTACAGGAAGTATGGACGATACCCAACATCCGGATAGAGCGCAGGAAAGTCAAATATTTACTGCTTCTATTAGTGGAACTAACATGAAAATGATCCTTGGAGCAAAAGGTAAATCCTTCAATAGCCCTTCCTTATCTCCATCGGGAAAATGGCTGGCTTTTCAAATGGGGCTGACCAATACAGTAGATATTCCATCATTAGCAGTTATGCCATTTGGTGGAAATATAATGGAAGCGATAGTTCTTCCATTTGATAGAAATAAAGGCGGATTAAATTGGAGTAAGGATGAAAAATACTTGTATTTTATTGCTCAAACCAATGGCGGAACGCCCATTTATCGCATAGATGTTAAAACCAAACAAGTAGAACCCCTTACCGAATCAACAGCAGGTATTAGTAGTTATGATTTATTCAATAATCAATTGGTATATATTAAAACAGAAGTAGCCAATCCTTTTGAGTTATACAGTAGTGATGCTTCTGGAAAGAATCCCAAACGCATTAGCAGTTTTAATTACAATTGGGTAAGCAAAAAACAGTTGAGTTTTCCGGAGAAAAAATCCTTTAAAAATGAGAAAGGTCTAACAGTAGAATACTGGGTGATGAAGCCTGCCAATTATGAACCAGGAAAAAAATACCCTGCCATTCTTAATATTCATGGCGGACCTACTGCTATGTGGGGGCCTGGCGAAAGCACTATGTGGCATGAGTTTCAGTACTATTGTGCAAAAGGATACGTGGTTGTTTATGGCAACCCAAGAGGATCTGGTGGATATGGTACAGAGTTTTTAAGAGCCAATATTAATGATTGGGGAACTGGCCCAACATCAGATGTTTTAACTTCTGTAGATTTAGCCGCAAAAGAAGGTTTTATTGATACAGCAAAACTAGCTGTAACCGGTGGATCGTATGCAGGCTATTTAGTTGCATGGATTGTAGGGCATGATCAACGTTTTAAAGCGGCTTGCGCGCAAAGAGGTGTTTACGATTTAGGTACTTTCTTTGGAGAAGGAAATGCTTGGCGTTTGGTTCCAAATTATTTTGGCGGCTTCCCATGGGAAGAAAAATCAAAAGCTATTTTGCAACGCGAATCGCCCATTAATTATGTAGCAAATATGCATACCCCTTTTATTATTTTTCATGGAGAGAACGATTTAAGAACTGGGGTTATTCAAAGTGAAATGTTGTATCGTAGTTTAAAAGTGTTGGGAAGAACCGTAGAATATGTTCGCCATCCTGGAGCAACCCATGAGCTAACACGCACAGGAAACAACCGCCAACGGATAGATCAAATGCTCAGAACGATGGAGTTTTTTGAAAGGTTTGTAAAGCATTAAAGAATATTAGCCTGACATATATCATACTTATTAATATTTAAAAGTTATATTTAATCATTAAGGAATTAATTATTCCATAATATTTCTCACCAAAAAACCAATTATGATGAAAAAAATTATACCAATTGTCATTTCAGGCTTCTTAAGTCTGTCTCTAATGGCACAGAAAACCATTATTAATGGAAAAATTGTAGAAAACAATGGAAAAACATTAGAGGGTGCAATTATATCTGTAAAAGGTACTAATATTAAAACCGCTTCCAAAGTTAACGGAGAATTTTCAATCAGTATAAGCAAAGGAGATGTATTGGTAATTAATTTCTTAGGGTACGATACGAAAAATATCACCATGGATGGCAGTTCAAACTTAACCATAAAACTAACTGAAGCTGAAGCTGGAGTAAGTGAAATAGTGGTTCTTGGATCAAGAAGTACTGGACGAACGAAAATGGAAAGTACGGCCCCAGTTGACGTGTTCGACATCAAGAAGTTGATTACTGAAATACCACAAACTGATATTACATCAATTCTCAATTATGTTGCCCCCTCTTTTAATTCCACACCACAAACTGTGGCAGATGGAACAGATCATATTGACCCTGCTTCTGTAAGAGGTTTAGGGCCAGATCAAACCCTTGTTTTATTAAATGGTAAAAGAAGATATACAACTGCTCTAGTAAACTTAAACGGAACCATGGGAAGGGGCTCGGTAGGTACTGACCTTAATGCTATTCCAGCTGCTGCTATAGATAGAATTGAATTATTGCGTGATGGAGCTGCCGCCCAATATGGGTCTGATGCAATAGCAGGTGTTTTAAATATTCAATTGAATAATGATATTAACAAAGGGAGAGCCTCTCTTAGTTATGGTTTAAATGCTACTTCTTTTGAATCATATACCCATGCAAATTCTGGAAATTTTGCTGCTGGAATAGATCCTGTTTATATAAAAAGAAACGTTACTGATGGCCAAAAACTGCAAGCAACCGTTAATTATGGATGGCAGTTAGGCAAGACTAAAGGTAGTTTTATAAACCTAACAGCTGTATTTGAAAAACGTGAACCCACAGTTAGATCAGGAGAAAGAGCGGGTAATATAGATGATCGTAGACCTGGAGATGCTGGTAGTACATTTTTACTGGATAGCTTAGGCGTAAACAGAGATTATTTTCAAATGCGCGTAGGTCAATCTCGCACTCAGAATGTTCAAGGTGTTATTAACGGAGCGCTGAAATTGAAAAACAATGCAGAGTTTTATTTCTTTAGTATTATAAGTCAGCGATTAGGAAATTCTACTGGATTTTATCGTATGCCTTACCAAGCAACCAATATACCTTCTATCTATGGAAGAGGATTTCTGCCTGAAATTTCCTCTACCATTTCTGATATCTCTCTAGGAACTGGCTTAAAAGGCAAATTAGGATCATGGAATTATGATTTAAGTAATGCATATGGCGAAAATTCATTTAGATTCAATATAGACAATACTTTAAACGTTTCTGGTTTTTATAATAATGGTTTAAGGCAAACTCAATTTAATGCAGGAGAACTCAAGTTCCGTCAGAACACCACCAATTTTGACTTGTCGAAAAATTATGGTGGAACATTAAAAACAAATTTAGCTTTTGGAGCAGAGTTTCGATACGAAAATTATCAGCAGAAAGCAGGAGAAGAAGCATCATGGGCAAACTACATGAGACGCACAGCTGGATCAGTAGATATTATCAATGGGGCACCTACCAGTGTAAGACTAGCTGATGGCTCAACAGGCATTCCAGCCGGTGGATCACAAGTATTTCCAGGATTCAGGCCTGATAACAGTGTTAATAAAAGCAGAACCTCTTTTGCTTTTTATGGTGATTTGGAATTTGAACCCATAAAAGGTTTGCTAGTAGATGGTGCACTTCGTTATGAAAACTATACCGATTTTGGTGGCAACCTCAGCGGCAAGATAGCAGCCAGATATAAGATTGATAAAAACGTGAATTTACGCGGTTCAGTTAGTACAGGATTTAGAGCACCTTCTTTACAACAGAAATTTTTAACAAAAACCTCTACTGTTTTCCAAGGTGGAATTGCTTTTGATGATGCAACACTACCTAACGATAGCAAAGCTGCTCAATTATTGGGAATACCAAGTCTTCGTCCAGAGATTGCAAATAGCTATAGTATCGGAATTACCATGAAGTATGGTAGGTTTACATTTACTGCTGATGGATTTTCAACTAGAATAAATGATAGAATTATTCTAACTGATGCTTTCGCTGGTAGAAATGGCGGAACACCTCAAGAGCAAGCTATTTATGATATACTTTTAGCGAATAATGCAGCAAGAGGTGTATTTATGACAAATGCTATTGATTTACGTACTTCGGGTATCGATTTAATTGTTGGATATAACCCAAAAATAAAAGCAGGACAATCCTTAAGATTTGAACTGGCTGCTACTTTTTCTTCCCGTGAAACAATTGGAGATACTAAGTCTTCTCCTCAATTAAAAGGAAGGGAACATACTTATATGAGTCCTATTAACAGAGCCACTTTAATTGAAGGTAACCCACAAGTAAAAGGAAATTTATCAATCTCTTACCGAATTAACAAGTTTAACATTATGATGCGCAACACTTATTTTGGAAAAGTTGTTCATCTAGAAGGTGCAACTTTAGCTGCTGCATTAGGTACTCAATGGTTTTATAGACAAGAACTTGGGGGTAAAGTTGTTACAGATTTAAGTTTAGGTTATAACTTAACTAAAATAATTCGTTTATCTGCGGGTGCTAATAATTTATTGGATATTTATTCCGATGTACTTAAAGCATCTAGTGGTACTTATCAACGTCTAGATATAGTAGCAACAAGCCCTACCTACAATACTTTTGTTGAAACTAGGTCAGCCAAAGATGCTGGTATCGTAAATAATAATGGTATTTCATCAAATAATCAATTTAATTACTCAAGAAGGGTAACACAATTGGGAATGAATGGTCGTTATATGTTTATGAGAATTGATATAACCTTATAAAAAATACCTTGTTCAATATTTAAAAAAGGAATGGCTAGAAAATAGCCATTCCTTTTTTTATTAAATGGCAATTCCTGTAGCACCAAAATAACTATGTAACACTTTAGGCAATTTAATCCCAGCTTCGGTTTGGTTATTCTCTAATAAACATGCTACAATACGAGGTAAGGCCAATGAACTTCCATTTAAAGAATGCGCCAATTGGGTTTTTCCATCGGCTCCTTTAAAGCGACATTTCATTCTGTTGGTTTGGTAATTTTCAAAATTACTTACGCTACTTACTTCTAACCAACGTTGTTGGGCTGCGCTATATACTTCAAAATCATAAGTAATAGCACTTGTGAATCCCATATCCCCTCCACATAAACGCAGAATGCGATAAGGCAATTCTAGAGATTGTAATAAACGCTCAACATGTTCAATCATCTCTTGTAAAATACCATAGCTTTTATCGGGATGTACAATTTGAATGATTTCTACTTTCTCAAATTGATGCAGCCTATTTAGTCCTCTCACATCTTTTCCATAACTGCCTGCCTCCCTTCTAAAACAAGGAGAATATGCGGTCATTTTAATAGGTAATTCTTCTTCTTTTAAAATAGTATCACGGTACACATTGGTAACAGGTACTTCCGCCGTTGGAATTAAATAAAAATCGTCCTCAGTGGCATGATACATCTGCCCTTCTTTATCAGGTAATTGCCCTGTAGCATAAGCAGACGCTGCATTTACCATGAATGGTGGTAAGTATTCGGTATAACCAGCGGCAGTATTAAAATCCAAGAAATATTGAATCAATGAACGTTGCAATTTAGCGCCCTTACCGATATAAACAGGGAAACCACTGCCCGTAATTTTATTGCCTAATTCAAAATTAATCAAGTTGTATTTTGTGGTTAATTCCCAATGCGGAACTGCATTTACATAGAGCGTTGGAATAGTTCCACCTGTTCTTACTACTTCATTTTCTTCGGGTGTTTTGCCTACTGGTACTTCATCGGCTGGTAAATTGGGTAATTGAACCAAAGCATCGGTCAATAATTTTTCTACTTCTGCCATTTGCACTTTTAATGGTTCAAGGGTCTGCTTCCATTCAGCAACATTTTGTTTTATCAAATCAGCCCCGGCTTTATCTCCTTTTCCCATCATCATCCCTATTTCTTTAGAGGCTGCATTCACTTTTGCCTGGGTATCGTCGAATGCTGCTTGAACTCTTTTGCGCTCATCGTCTAATTGAACAATGGTATCTACCAATGCTAAATTGCTAAAATTCTTTTTGGCCAATTGTTGTTTCACCATTTCTGGGGCAGCTCTTAAAACACTCACCTGTAACATAATTCTCGAAATTTGCTGCAAATATACCTCATGCAGGTTGATGATGGCATTCAAAGAGCCTTTACCTTTACTCGATGTTTATTACCGACGATTTACAGCAACGCTGGTGGGCTTTGGAAGCCAAAATGATGACCAGATTCGATAAAAAGCCCGATTTAGAGGCTATTTTATTCTTAATTGGTATGCAGGAAACGGGGTTTATGCAAGAAAAAATCTCCAAAGAAGAAAAACAAGACCTCATGCATGTGGCAGTTTGTACCGTTTTGGCGCAAAGTGGCTATTTTATTATTGAAGGGAATGATCCGGATCATTGGCCTCATTTTAAACAATTGAAACAGTTGCCCGAAATGAGTATGCCTGAACAAGAAAACTTTATAAAAGACCATGTATTATTGTATTTTGAGCAACAAGGATTTTAATTGCCTTTTTTAATGAATATTTGTACTATAAAAAATCAGTTATATGAATTTTCCTGAAGAACTACATTACACCAAAGATCATGAATGGATTCGCCTAGAAGGCAATGTTGCCACTATTGGAATTACCGATTTTGCGCAACATGAATTGGGAGATATTGTGTATGTAGATATCAATACCGTTGGTAAAGAATTGGCCAGCGAAGAAATCTTTGGTACTGTTGAGGCAGTAAAAACAGTGAGTGACCTTTTTCTACCTGTTGCAGGAACAGTTACTGAAGTAAACGCTTTATTAGAAAAACAACCTGAGCTGGTTAACACCGATCCTTATGGGGATGGATGGATGATAAAAATGACTGTTACAGATATTGCAACAGTTGGCGCTTTGCTAAGCAAAGATGCTTATGCTTCATTGGTAGGATAACTATTTACTGTTAGCATGAAATACAATGATCTAAAAAAGTTACTTGGTTTAAAGAAAGAAGTGATCTCCTTGGAGAACAAGATCTTTAACCTTGTATCTTTTTTAGTTTTTGTTGCAATGACTATTGCATTTATCAGCAACCTTTTTTTAGGCAGAAATTTTATTCAAAATGCCTTGGTTTTTTCTTTACTAATTGTTTCATTTTACTTTTTTTATCTCTCCCGCTATAAAGATTTATACAAACCAATTGGAGGTTGGTATGTACTTTTTTGTCACTTATTTTATATTCCTATTTGGTTTACCAATGGAGGCATAGAGGGTCCTACTATTATTGCTTATAGCTTGATATTGGTGGTCGCTATGTTTATTCTAAATAAAAAATACCATGCTCCTTTTATTGGAATAACTATTGCAATAATAATGGGTTTGATTTTTATAGAACAAAAGTTTCCGGATTTGATAATCCCTTATGCCAACGATAAGATTAGACAAGCTGATTTACTAGTTACACTCTTTTTATATTTTGGTATCATTGGAGTTACTGCAAGTTTATACAAAAGAACATTCGATTTAGAAAGAAAAAACTTGATCAAAAAGTCAAGCGACTTGGAAGACTCTAAAGCTTTTTTAACAGAAACAAAACTCCAAGCCGAAGAAGCGACTAAAGCAAAATCTAAGTTTTTAGCAAATATGAGTCATGAAATTAGAACTCCACTAAATGGTATTATAGGAACGATTGATTTAATGAAACATACATTGTTATCAACAGAACAAGAAGAATTAATGTTATCACTACAATCGAGTAGTAATGTTTTATTAGATATTATTAATGACGTTTTGGATATTTCTAAAATAGAAGCAGATAAACTAGATATATTCGAAGGGCCTTGTAATATCAATACAATCATTAAAAACGTAATTGAAATTAGTTCCCCGAGAATTGTAGCATTAGAAAAAAATATTCAGCTTAGCGCTTCCATTGATCCAAATATAGAATCAGAAATTATTGCTGATGAAAGCAGAATTAAACAGGTATTGATTAACCTAGTTGGCAATGCCATTAAGTTTACACAAGAAGGTTCAATCAAAATTGAAGTGAGTTCGATATCAGTTGATGAATCTTTACAGGAACTACAATTTTCAATTACTGATTCAGGTATTGGAATTAGTGATGAAAATATTCAACATTTATTTATCCCATTTAGTCAGATAGATAATTCAGCTACAAGAAAATATAGTGGAACTGGGCTTGGACTTTCTATTAGTAGAAAAATTATTGAAGAAATGGGAGGCAGAATTTGGATCGAAAGTAAGGAAGGTGAGGGTGCTAAATTTAGTTTTATTATTCCCGTTCAAATTAATTTGGTTAAAAAAAATCATTCATCGGCAAGTAACCCAATTATAGAAAACGTTGACACTTTGTCTTCTACAAAAGGATTAAAAATTTTGGTTGCAGAAGACAATGGAATGAACCAATTACTGGCTAAAAAAATGTTTGCTAAAATTGGCTACCCTATTGAAATAGCCAATAATGGTATAGAAGCATTTGATAAAGCAAGAATGCACCACTACGATATTATTTTCATGGACATACATATGCCAGAAATGGATGGATTAGAAGCTGCCAATGCAATTCTACAAAGTGATATGAGTTTGAAACCTATCATTGTTGCTATGACTGCAAATGTTGTTAAAGAAGCAGAAGCCGAATGCTTAGCCGCTGGAATGAAAGATATCATTACAAAACCTTTCACCATTGATCAATTGAGGCAGATGTTAGCTAAATGGACCACATAGTATCGATCTAATGAAAAAATATGCTCCAATTGTTATTCTCATTTTATTCATAATTATTTTTATTGGGAGTTTTATTTTGTTCAGCTTGCCAGGATCAAGCTTGCCTAAATATAATTGGCTAGAAATACCACATTTAGATAAATACATTCATGTAAGTATTTTTTTTACACTTTGCTTTATTGGAGCTTTAACAATTAACATTATTAAACAAAGGAAATTAAGGTTGCTTCATTCATTAATATTATGCCTTGCTTTTTTACTTTATGGAATTGGTATTGAATTTTACCAAGAATCCTATGTTGAAGGGAGGGCTTTTGAATCAGTGGATATTGTTGCGGATGGCATAGGTTGTTTGTTGTTTTTAATCTGGTTTGTTATTGGGGGGTGGCTAAAAAAAGTTGGTCCCGATAGAAATCGGGACCTCAACCAAAACTAACTGCTTATGAGAAACTTTTAATAATAATCTATTTGTAATAATCCAATTAACGTGCCAAAATCAATATGCTTTTGTTAAAGCTTTTGTATGGGATAAATCAACTATTTGTTGTTGTCCACTAAAGTTCAGCATAATAAGCGATATAATCAAATAAAGGATTAATAAGGAATTGTTAAAGAATCAAATGTCTAAATAGTACTTTTACAAACTATATGAATTATTTTAATTGGAACGATAGCATCAATTTATTAGGTAAACTAACAGTCCGTAGGTTTTGGAATGCCACTAAAGTGTACTTGAGTTACCAGATATCAAAAATCACCAAGAAGCCCATTCAATGGGGATTTCCTATATCTATTTCTTTTGAACCTACAACTTCCTGTAATCTTCGTTGCCCAGAATGCCCAAGTGGATTAAGGGAATTTACCCGCCCAACAGGAATGTTACAAAAAGATTTTTTTAAAGAAACCATCGACGATATTTACAAAGACTTACTTTACTTGATTTTTTATTTTCAAGGTGAACCTTACTTAAACCCTCAGTTTTTAGAAATGGTAGCTTATGCACACCAAAAAGGAATATATACGGCTACTTCAACCAATGCCCATTATCTAACAGATGAAAAAGCCAAACAAACAGTAGAAAGCGGATTAGACCGTTTGATTATTTCGATTGACGGAACAACACAGGATGTATATGAACAATACCGTGTTGGGGGTAAACTCGAGAAGGTATTGGAAGGAGCCCAAAATATAGTAAAATGGAAAAAACAACTTAACAGTAAAACCCCATTCATTTTCTTTCAGTTTTTGGTTGTGAAACCTAATGAACACCAAATTAATGAAGTAAAAAAACTAGGAAAAGAAATTGGGGTAGACCAAGTTCGTTTTAAAACCGCCCAGGTATATGATTTTGAAAACGATCCTAATCAGTTAATACCGACTAATAATAAATACAGTAGATATAAAAAAGACGTATCCGGCATAATGAAAGTGAAAAGTAGCCTCAACAATCATTGTTGGAAATTATGGCACGCCAATGTAATTACTTGGGATGGATTGGTTGTACCTTGTTGTTTCGATAAAGATGCGATGCACCAATTGGGAAATTTAAAAACACAATCATTTAAAGAAACCTGGCAGAATCAAAACTACCAACAGTTTAGAAAAGAGCTGATGACTAGTAGAAGAAATATTGATATCTGTGCTAATTGTAGTGAGGGTTTAAGTGTTTGGGAGGATTAATATGAGTATAGAAAAAGAAATTCAGCAACAAATTTTCAGAAATAGCTATCAAAAAGCTACAG
>JANOQC010000113.1:0-3902 GCA_031422175.1 Sphingobacteriia bacterium
GGTTGATAAGTTAATGCTAAGTTTACCCTGAATGGAGTATTACTACAAGTTGCAGAATAAGAAACATTGGTTGCTGAAAATTCATTTTGTATAGAAACTGGTGGATTAAAATCAATTACATTAGTCCCTGCAGAGTAACCGTATGACTCTGTGGTTCCAAAACCATAACAGATCGCATTAAATCCGCTATCAGATGTTAATCTTATGCTTGAAGAACCAGTTGATCCAATAAAAAATTGCTTTTGTAAATAAGAAAATCCAGTACTGCCAATTGGTATAAATGAAGATAAAGGTTCAACAACTCCGTTTATTTTAAAACTTGCAATAGCAGTACCAGCATCTTTTATAAAAACATTAATATTTTGATCTGTGATTCCTTGTTTTGGTGATAAAAAAACAGTGATATCACTTATGCTTTGTTCTACAGGATTTAATAAAATCATATCTGGATCTCCAACAGGGATATCGCTATTTTGAGATAAACTAAATTGAGCAAGAGAAATTGGCTTATCCGCTTCAATAATTAAAGGTGCTTTAAAAGAATTATTAATTAATTGATCTGAAAACTGTGTATAAACAACTCCTTTGTTCAGAATTATTGGATTTGCCCCATTGGTTAAAACAGTAGTATTATCTTCGCTCGCAATAATTCGATAGTTTAATTTGTTTTTCCCTCTAAAAGGAGCAATTCCATATCTTCTACCCCAAGAATTTATTGGATAACATTCTTGATATAAAGGATCTCTACTTCCGCCGGCGCCTGTCAAAGTTGTATTTATAACTAAAGATGTACTTCCAGAGAATACGGCAATTTTTTTACAAGAATTTGCACCAACTCCAACAGATTCAATTAAAGTACCAGAGATATCTTGCACATCTTGAAATTGATATACGTCTCCTGCTTTGGGCAAATCAACTAAAATTGCTGAAGGCGCAGTCACTCCATCTCTTTTAAGATTAATGCGAAGGCTAGTATTATCTTCTGTAGCAATCACACTAAATTGTGATCTTGCATTCTCCCCGTTTTCTGGTGTCAGATAAGTTTGATGCCAAGAAATTGTGTAATAAGATTTACCCAATACTGGAGTTGGTAAAATTAAACTTGCCGCAGACCTGAATCCAGCAAACATATGAGCGTAAACAACTACGGCTGGTTGGCCTGGATCTACGGTTACTTTTATACCTCGGTTAGCAACAATTCTTGTTTGGTTCGTAAATGTTGCTGCTTCTGAGCCATTAATATAGGAGGTTGCTCTATTTAAAATGACTTCAGTAGTTTGATTTGCTGTTACTACAAATGTTTGGACTGTTCCATTGTATTCTATTTTACCTGTTGAATTCTTATCAGAAGTTAAGTAAACAGACAAAGTTGCAAGACTATTTGCAGTTGAAGCTTGATGTGGTGGGAATACCAACCAAAAATCCTTTCCCTTATTAGAAAAATCCTGAGCAGTAATTTGCCCCACAAGCAAATTCAAACAAATAAATACAATCAGTCTACAAATCTTCATTACTACCGGGGGGTTACACAATAAAACAGCTGTTAAAAATAACGCAAAGCGTTTTAATTACCTATAAAAGATGCGTTAAAATCGGTTATTGTTGCTTTTAACAGGCTAAATATATATAGCAATTTATTTCAATATAGTTACCGATCCACTAATGGTTGGTTTTCCATTTTTAGGATTAACAATATAATAGTACGTGCCTATTGGCAAAGGTTTTCCTTTTGTTGTTCCATCCCAAGGAATGGTATAATTAATTGCCTGATACACCAATTGACCATATCTGTCAAAAACATCCACTGTTGCATCAGGGTATCGCTCTAAGTATTGAATCTTCCAGGTATCATTAATTCCATCACCATTCGGAGAAAAAGCATTAGGTGCTTTAGGTGGTTTTAATACCAATATGAATATATCTTTCGAAGTGGTACATCCTCCTTCTCCGGTTAATTGTAGCGTATAAGTAATATCGTCGGAGGCAGAACAAACAGGATTTGCAGTAGTTGAGTTATCTAAAAAAGTAGCAGGTGTCCATAAATAAGTGAGGTTATTACCAAATAAAGAATCAGGTATAAGGGGAATTGGTTCTCCAAAGAATAAATTCTGTCTAGCACGCAAAAACAGTTTGGGATTTGGAAAGACAGTTAATGTTGACTTTGCAGTATCGCTTCTGCATCCATCTGAATTATTAAAATACATGCTGATATTTACCAAACCAGAATCGGGAAATTGTTGTCTAGGGCTTTGCAATAAAGATCTCCCGGCTGAACCCAAACTCCAGTTCCATATTTGGCCAACACTTGAAATTCCGTTGCTAAAATCTTGAAAATTAACGAATTGATTCGCACAAATTTGCGTTGCTGATTGGGAGTATTTTGCTTTGGGTTGAGGAAAAACGGAAATTGTTTTTTCAATGAAATTCACACATAACCCCCCACCTGTATATGCCACTAATCGGATAGTATAAGTTTGGGCATTCGGCATTTGAAGATCAGGGTATTTATGTTCATATATTTTATCGGTTACAGGATCGTCATCAGTATCTTTTACCATTGGATTATTCAAATAATCCCAATAAATTTCTACCCTCGCTATTGCCCCAATATCAACAAAAGATTTATTCTTTATTTGAATGGGGGCTGGCTGACAAAATGGGCTTGCTCCTACCAATTCAAAGTTTGCTTTTGGATTAGCTCCATTCACAAAAAATGGCTTATCAACTTTAATGATACAACCAGAACTGGCTTTCACTTCTATGCTGGCTGTGTATGGACCTGGCGCAGCATACCTTACTTGTGGAGATTTTGCTGTACTAGTTGCAGGCAAGCCTCCAATAAAAGTCCAAGTTCTAGTGAGCAAAGCGCCTGTTCCATCTGAGATAATACTCTCATCATTGAATTGAGCAAACGCATCGTCTAAACAAATTTCCGGGGTTTTAAAAACCACAATGGGTGTAGGTTTGATAGAGAATACTGGCTTGTACTGATCGCTGGGGCAACCAGTATTAGATCGAGCAATCAAGTTGATTTTTTTTACTCCTTCGGTTGTGTATTGTTTTGTTTGAGCAATTCCTGTTGATAAAGTATCAATTTTTAGTCCATTATCGAAATCCCAAATCCATGATTGAATTATATTGTTATTAGGTCCCGGAACTAGAGTAGATGCATTGGTAAAAATAATATCTGTATTCAAACAATTGGGACTTGAAAAATCAAAACGAGCAATTGGCTTATTGGATAATTCAACTGTTTTTATAGTAGTTGCCACACAGCCAAAATCAGTGATTGATGTAAGCTTTACTGTTGATGTATATGCATTGATATTTTTTGATACGTTCTGGGTATTAACAATTGGCCCAGATCCAAAATCCCAAAACCATTTATATACTTGCCTCCCAAAACCATTGGTTGAATCACTAAACAATACACTGGTGTTAATACACCCATTTGTTGAAACAGAAAAATCTGCAATGGGTGGTTCGTTCACCACAACATTGTCGTCTATATCTTGATCATTGTTACTACTGCATCCATTCGATTGAGCAACCAATGATGTGGCAATTATTTTTACTGGAAAAGTTCCTGTTTTATTAAACTTATAAGTGTTGGGGATTTCATAAACATAAAATGTTTTGCCATTGGATGTATAACTTGAGTCGGGAACAAGCGTAGGCGTAAGTGTAGGTTTATAAATAAAAGGATTTGTTCCAGTTAAATTTGCATTCGCTCCAAAATCTACATTTAGCTTTGTTGCTATATAAGGTAAAGTTACTTTAACCCTGAAAGGTGTATTAGTACATGTTGCAGAATAACTTATACCACTACTGGCAAATTCATTTTTAATAGCTATTGGAGGATTTAAATCTACAATATTGGTACCAGCATTATATCCATAACT
>JANOQC010000114.1:0-2898 GCA_031422175.1 Sphingobacteriia bacterium
CGGAGGTCGCGGGTTCGAGTCCCGTCCGGTCCGCAGGTAATACACTCTTTAAAGTCTTATGGAACGCTACTTCTGGCGTTCCATTTGCTTTTTAGGGAACATGGGTTCTCCTTAAAAAATGTTGTTATGTGTTATTAAGTGGTTTATTCTGCTATAAATGCGTCAACAGTATTGTTCACTTGCGTCAACAAAGGAAACCATGGAATCAGTAAACATTTACCCAGAATTAACAAAGTGGAGAACAAACAAGCATGGTTTGTCTGCAATAACCATTCGCTTTGACTTCAAAAGGGCCAGAATCGGCAATCAGCCTTTAAATCAATCTATCCTGCCATCCGATTGGGATCCTCAATCAAAAAGGGTTAAAAAGAGCAACAGGAATCATGAGCTATTGAACCTGATCATTGAAACTACCTTAAACAAGCACAATAACTATTTTTTGAAAAGAAAGGCTTTTGGCCTTCTGGTGAATAAAGAGCTGGTTAAAAAATACATTTCAAGCGGCGGATCCCTTGAATCATTTTATGATTATGCAGAAACAATAATCGATACCAAACTTTTGAAGGACGGCAAATGTTATAGCCCAGAAACAAAAAGATGCTATTTGGATGAATTGAAAAGGATGAAGCAATTTTCTGCCGAACTATCATTCAGGGAATTAACCGTTCAATTTTTAGAAAAATATAAGATCTGGCTGCAGAATGAATATTATAAAAAGGGAACCACAAAAAGGCTGGATGAGAATAGTATCTGGAAGGCATTCAAGTTTATTAGAATGGTATATAATGAATCGGTTAAAAATGATATCATTCCAGAAGAAGGTAACCCATTCAAAAAATTCAAGGTCGGGGCCTACAAAGAAAATACAGAAAAAATAAAATACTTGGAGCGCAACGAAATGGAGAGGATCGAACAACTGCTGCAGGATCGGGCTTGTGGGCTTGAAGATTTGACGATAAGGATCGGTTGGCGGTTCTTGGCCATGTGTGTTTCTGGAATGCGAATTTCGGACGCTATGCATCTGGATGAGCTATTTTTTAACTGTCTTGTCCTGAAATAGCTTGTCAAAAAAACTATTCAGAATGTCAACAAATGCGAAAAAGGACTCAAAATCAAGCCCCAGGAGCAGCCAGCCCTATAAACGAAGGAGCGAGGCTGAGATGTTAGAAATTGTCAAAGAGATCCATGAAAATGGACTACCTAAAAAAACAGCTTGTAGAAAGTATGGCGTTAATCGCAACACGTTAAAGCTTTTTACTTTAAAGCAATCTACTAAGGAATTACTTGCAAATGATTCATTAGATTTATTGTCAAGTATGAACGAAAATCAACAGCATTTGGCCTTGACCAAAAAGATCAAAGAGCTATCATCGGCACTCGCAAAATCTGAGTTAAAAGTTACTACACTTGAGACATTGATAAAGGTTGCTGAAGATGACCTAAAAATTAAGATCAGAAAAAAGTCTGGTACCAAACAGTCAAAAGAGTAAGGCAAAAAAATCCAAAAGCTTCATTGGAGAATATTTGCACACTGTTTGGTGTGTCTAGACAAGCATATTATGATGCAAAAAAACAAGAGCAAAATAGTACAATTGCACTAATGATTGTACTCTGTTTGGTGCGAGAGACAAGGCAGATTATGCCAATGATTGGAACTAGGAAGTTAATGCAACAATTATCAACCCCATTAAAAGAACATGGTATTAAAATGGGTAGAGATCAGTTATTTGAATTGCTTCGATACCATGGATTGTTAGTTCGAAGAAGGCGTAGAATGGTAAAAACAACAGACTCTCAACACTGGTTGAAAAAGTACCCAAACTTAACTATTGGTCTCAGTCTAAACGCATCAGAACAGCTCTGGGTAAGCGATATCACATACATAAGAACAATGCAAGGCTTTAGCTATTTAAGCTTAATAACGGATGCTTTTTCAAGAAAGATTGTTGGCTATTGTTTATACCCTACACTCGAAGCAATAGGTTGTGTGAATGCATTAAAGATGGCAATTGACAATAGAAGGAAAGGTTGCAAACTTGTACATCACTCAGACAGAGGCATCCAATATTGTTCAGCAGCATATGTTGATGTATTGAAACAAAATGATATTGATATTAGTATGACTCAGAGTGGAAGTCCATACGAAAATGCCTTAGCTGAAAGAATGAATGGGATACTTAAAAATGAGTTTTATCCAAAAAGAGTATACCAAAATCACAAAGAAGCTTTAAAAGTTCTTGCTTCTAATATTGAAATATATAATTGTAAAAGGCCACACTTAAGTTTAGGGTATCTCACGCCAGAAATAGCTCATGAAAAGGAAGGTGAATTTACTAAAAGCTGGAAAGTATATCCAAAGAAAAAGAAGCAGGTTTTTTAAGGCATTGCAGAAGTACACATAAATAAAATCCGGCAATATATTGTTTGCCGGATTAGTGTTCATCTGATTGGAGTATCCCTAGCAAGTTGCTCCTCAGCAGAGCTTGGTTATGTTTCTTCCAATAATATAAAGCTATTTACTTCATCGTAAATGACAGTAATTTAAAATGACTATCTTTAATTGTAAACAAAATCCAGGATTAATAAATACCACTGTAAAGTAATACCAGGATTAATTTTTTAAAATGTAAGGTTTTATCAGGACGAGACAGCCAGCCCTATAAATGGAGATTCCGGTGATATAGACCACCTAATTCCGGAGCAAATTGACCACTTTTTCCGGCTGAAAATGACCAAGGAATTCCGGTTGAAAAAGATCAAAGTATTCCGGAGCAAATTGACCACCCTGAGAAGTTAAAAAAAGTTCATACTGATTTAGAGCAATGTATCTCTGAGTTTCGCGGATTAATATCCATAAAAACCCCAGAGACATGGCTAATAAACCAATCAGTATGAGTA
>JANOQC010000115.1:0-9294 GCA_031422175.1 Sphingobacteriia bacterium
ATTTAATCATTATCGAAATGCATAATCCACTCCGGTTACTTGTGTAAGCAAAGTTTCAGGAGCATCCAAAATGATGGCATTCTTTTCAGGAGTTGGTGTTACCAAAGAATGATTCTTCAAATAATCGATCATAGTATTGTGCAAGGTAAAAGGCGTATTCTTTGGGTTCTTCACATTGCGCATCCTACATAACATATCAGCTGGATCGCCATCTCTTTCGCAAGCACAAATAGTATACATTTTATTACCGTCTAAAAAAACATTTCCCACTTTAACTTCTTTTACGCGCTTGTCTTTATTGGCAAATGCCTCAAATTTCACGGTCATCCCTTTAAACTTCACCACCCATCCACCAAAGCGCTCTTCAGCGTCTTTTGCAAATACATTATTTAATTCTTTCTCTAACCAATCCAATAATTGCTTTCCACTAACAGTACCTGTTCTTACCGTACTATCAACAGGTAGCATATCAAAAATAAATCCTTCTGTAATAGGTATATTACCTGTAAGGTCTGGAGTTGTTCTTGGAGGACAAAACCTAAAGCCATTGGACAACACAATATCCATCTCTGGTAATTTCCATTTAATTGCATTTAGTATAAGTGTATCAATAGGATTTTCCACTACAAAATATCGGTATAATGGAATCGTACTATATCCTACAACTTTATAAATTTGACTGAAAAAAGGTTGTTCATATTCGTTAATTAATGCAGTCATTTTTTTATCCGCTTTGTAAACAGCTGCACTTACTTCATCTAAACTATACACATCGTCAACCAATTTACCATCTTTGAAACTCAATTCAAGCCTCCCAACAAAAGATCCGAATGCACCAGGCTCTACAACTTTTGCATATTTACAAACAATTGGATTTCTAACCCTTTCATGTGTATCTCCACCTAAAATATAATCTACTCCAGCACATACTGGTTGATTGGCTAAATGCAATTGCTGAGATAACCCAAGGTGAGCAATAAGCATAACAGCTGCACATTGTTCTTGATTTCTCAATACATCGATGTAATGTGCCAGATTCTCTTCGGGTTTAGTATAAATAATTCCTTTACTATAATTAGGTGATTGTCTTATGGGAACCAAAGGATCCGTATAACCTATGAATCCAATCTTAATTCCGTTGGAATGCCAAATATAATATGGTGGAAAAATTAATTCGCCTTTTTTGCCTTCTCCTAAATCATGAAACATATTAGCACAAACTTTGGGAGCATGTAAAGCCCCCAACAAAGTTTGCATGGCTTTCTTATAATAAATCACTTCCCAATTACCAGGCAAATACAAATCATAATTCAATGCATTTAAAATTGGCACCAGTGCTTTGCCCAAAGTTTTTACTGATAGCTCGCTTCCTTGAAACATATCACCCGTATCAATTAAAAAGCTATTGGGATTTTTAATTTTCTCTTTTGCTAAATAACTGGCTAAATGAGCATATCCGCCAGTTTTTCTAAATACCGATTTTCCGTTTTCCCAAAATAATTCATCGTGTGGATGTACTTGACAATGTACGTCTGTAGTCTGTAAAATGGTTAAATTAGCAGTGCCTTTTACATTATTCGAATCATTATTTTCCGAACTACCTACCGCAGCAGCTACTTTATTTATTCCAGATACAGATACCAGCCCAACACCACTCAATGCACTTATTTGTTGAATAAATTTTCTCCTATCCTTACTCATAGAAATTATTTTTTTGCACTTGACGTAATAGGCATGAAGGGCCCGAACTTATGTTGCTTTTGTGAGAATTTATCTTTATAAGGCCCAAAAGGATGATCTATAGGCTTCTTAGCAATATCAGGCCAATCATTCGGAACAGCCATATGTGGGCGAGTTTGCGCTAATACATAGGCAGAAACATCCCAAGCTTCTTCATCTGTCAATTGCGGGCTTTCATGCGTAACACCCATCGGCATGTTGTACTTTATATATTTTGCAAAATTAGAGATTCGGTAAAGGCCAGCTCCATCATTAAAACTATGCTTGCCCCAAAGTGGCGGAAAACTATACTCTACTTTGTCTGCTTGTAAAATACCTTCTCCACTTGCCAAATGACAACTTTGGCATTTGGTTATATAAACTACTTTCCCTTTTTTAGGGTCAGCAGCCCTTTCTAAATAAGCCAGTGCTTTTAATCCAGAACCAGCAGCATGTTCTCCTTTTGGTACATTTGAGCCTACATGATTAATATAAGCAACAATCGCTTGCATTTCTTTACTGGCTGTATCCAATGCTTTACCATTTAAGCTTCTCTCAAAACAATCATTTACTCTTTTATAAATATTTTCTGAGCTGCCACTTCTAGCCCTAAACTTTGGATAAGTAGAGGCAACTGATCCATAATTATTGCCAAATACCATAGTACCTGCTTGCAAATGACAATTTTGACAATTTTGTCCATTGGTAATTTGCAAAACAGCACCATTAGGGCCTACATATTTTGCAGTATGTGCAATCAGCTCTTTGCCATAATTTATTTGTTCTTTTATAGTTGGGTCAGTGATCTCAGCTAGGGATACAGGTTGCCAATATGAAACTGCAGTTGCTGTAGTTTTTTCTTTAATTGAAACTGATTCTGGGAAAGGAGGAGTAATTGCTTTTTTATTTGCTGGTTTAAACCAACTATTAATGCTATGGGCATTGTATATAACCAATGGCAATAAAATAATAAACGCAATAAGTATAATGATCAGATTCAACATTCGCTGAATCATTTTAATTAATAATTGTTCTTTTGAGTTTGAATTGATTGGCTCCATTTTCAATTAAGCTTTGAATTAATGTGGAAGTATTTTCATGAATACGCCATAAAGGTATGTACCTACAATTGCAAAAAAGAAAACCACTGTCATAGGCAAAAATCCATACCCAATATTTACTACCATCGGGCCAGGGCAGGCTCCACTTAATGCCCATCCTAAACCAAATATAGTTCCACCAACTAGGTACCTTACAATTGATTTTTCTTTAGGAAAAAATAAAATGGGATTACCATGAAAATCTCTAATATTGAATTTTTTAATGAGCGCAACACCAATAACTCCAAGTATAACTGCAGTTCCAATAATTCCATACATATGGAAAGCCTGAAATCTAAACATTTCTTGAATCCTAAACCAGGAAATAGCTTCAGATTTTGCCATTACAATTCCAAATACAACTCCTAACAATAAAAATTTAATCAATTTCATTATTTAAAAATTAAAGGCATGATAAAATAAGTCATTACTAATCCTCCTATAAAAAATCCAATGACCGCAATCAAAGAGGGCAACTGCAAATTAGACATCCCGCTAATGGCATGACCAGAAGTACATCCCCCAGCATACCTAGATCCAAAACCTACCATCAATCCACCAAATGCTAAAATTAAGAAGCCCTTTATACTAAACAAAGCACCCCAACCAAATAATTCTGTAGGTTGTAATGATACTGGAGCCGCAATGCCCATTTTATTTAAATCACTTATTGTAGTAGCAGAGATCTGCACTGCACCACCATCAGATAAGAATTGAGCAGCAATAAAACCGCCAATAATTGAGCCAATTAAAAACACTATATTCCATATTTGTGCTTTCCAATTAAAATCAAAAAATTTTGTTCGTTTACCTAAGCCAGCTGCTGCACAGATAGTGCGTAAATTGGAAGAGAATCCAAAAGATTGTCCAAAATATAAGAGAAAGAACATGATGCTTGCTATCATAGCCCCAGAGAACCACCAGGCCCAGGTTTGAGTAATTATTTCACGCATATAATATTCTATTATTTAAGTTGAAATGAAATGATTGGTTTAAATAAATGATTGATTAATTTTTCGGTTGCACTTTGGTGAAGTATTCCACCTTTACCATGTGTGCCAATACATATCATATCCATGTTATTCATTTGATTAAAATGAACCACACCATTCTCTACATCTTTATCATGAATGATATGACATTCAAAATATTCAATTGAGTTTAAGTTGGCAAACAGCTTCATTCTTCCATCAATAGCAGCTTTCTCATTATAGATATCACCAGCAATAATTTGCAATAAATGTAATGTTGGATTAAAGGCTTTAATGATCTTATGCATTAAAGATAAATTCTCAGCTTTAGGATTTGAAAAGTCATGCACCAATAATAAATGATTAATTCTTAGATCAGATCTATCGCACATCAATGATAAAACAGGTACTACAGAATTTCTGGCTACCATTTGTGTGGAAGTTCCAGATATTTTTTCTTTAAACCCCCATGCCCCTTTAGTGCCCATTACCACTAGATCCATTTTAGCAGCAGCAGCATAATCAACTATTGAATCAGTCGTTTTACCTAAAATTAAATGAGTTTGAATTGATGTTCCATAAAGGCTTTTTAAATTGGCTAACTTTCTTTCAGCTATTTCTTTTTGCTTTTCAATATAAGTAACATCAATTTCGCCACAAGTGCTAATATTACCTGAATTATCCATTGAAACAGTATCCGGCACCGATAACACATGTAAAAAATGAATCTCTGTTATTATTTTCTGATCAAGATTCTTCACCATTAAGTAAGCAAATTCTGCTTGCACAGAAAAATCAGTGGGAATTAAAATTTTCAACTTTTCCATTAAATTTTTTTATGTTAGTGAACAAATTGAGCAACATTTTGCCATGTACCGCCATTAATTACATTTTTAAATCCTTGCTGCTCAAGCAAAGATTTGGCCATACTGCTTCTGTTTCCACTTCTGCAAAAAACAATGATATTTTTCTTATCACGGAATTGTGCTATTTCCCTTGTCAGGTTATCTAATGGAATATTAACCGAGCCTTTAACATGTCCATCCGCAAACTCCCCTGGGTTTCTAACATCTACTAAAAATGCGCCATCCTGTACAACGGATTTTAAATCTACCGTTGGACCTCCTCCAAATAATTGACTGAAAATACTCATGATTTATTTATTTAAATTGTTCTAAAATAGATACTAATCCTGCTTTTGGCACCACCCCATTCGGCAAAAAAATCTACCAATACCGGTTTCTCTGATTGTATAATTTCGTTAAATGTCATCATTGATAATTTATGGATGTACTGTTTTTGTTATTGTTTCTTTTTTAAACATTCCAAATAACAAAGCCCCCATCATCGCCCCATAGATTGTGCTATTTATTGGTTTTGAAGTGATGGCGCAGGTGCCAGACAAACAACCAACTTGTTGCCAATAAAAATATCCGCCTATGGCTCCCAGTACAAAACCAATTATATATATTTTATTATTATTTAACCACTTCTTCATAATCCAAACATTTATTGAATATAAAATTAGTATAGCTAAATGTATAAATTGGTAACAAAGGTTACATTGCAGGCACACATTCTTGAGATCGCCACAAGAGCTTTAAAGTACAACACATTCTTATGTTGGCGATTATTCCAGCTATAGCAGTAATAGCTGCTACTGAATAAAGCGCCACTTGTAAGCCTAACCAATCTGCTAAAAGCCCACTTAATAAAGCCCCAATTACATATCCAATATCTCGCCAAAATCTAAAAATACCCATCACTTCAGCTCTTTGATTTGGGTGAGCGTTTTCAGCCACTACAGTTAAAAAATTAGGGTACACCAATCCAGTGCCAATACCAAATAAAGTTGCAGCAGTAAATGCGCCAATAAATGAAGTTAATACGACTAATAATACAATTGCCAATCCTTGAAGTAGCATACCCATGGTAATTAGTTGTTTTTTACAAACCAAATCACCCAATTTGCCAGTAAATAGTTGTGAAATGCCCCATACCATTGGATATATTCCTGCAATCATGCCCACTTCTTGAATAGTGAAAGCTCTTTGTACCAACAAAATGGGTACAAGGCCCCACATAACTCCATCATTTAAATTATTAACTAACCCATTCAAGGTAACTGAACCAAGGTTTCGATGCTTCCAGCTAGTTGAACTCCAAATATTTTTTATGATAGGAATGGTACTTTTAGTAGTTTCAGATTGAAGAAATGCTGTTGTGTCATGTACAAAAAACAAAGAAATAATTAAACCAGCTGATACAAAAAACAATCCGGGCAAAAAGGGGTAAATAATATAACCATAAAAGGCTGCTATTTGTGCAGATAGATAGGCAGCCAATCCTACTGAAACATAGCCTGCAAACTCATTGATACCCATTGCCAATCCCCTATTCTTGGTTCCTACCAAATCAATCTTCATCACTACAGTTGAACTCCAGGTAAACCCTTGGCTGATCCCTAAAAACACATTGGCTAAAATGATCCAGTTCCAATGATTAGCATACATCAAAAGGAAAGGCACAGGAACTGCTATTAACCATCCTGCCACTAAAATTTGTTTCCGTGAAAATTGTCTGGTTAATACCCCAAAAACATAGTTACTAAACGATTTACTTATTCCAAAAGCCACGATAAAGCTGGTGAGTGCAGATACAGCCGATAACGAAAAAATCGTTTTACCAAATTCTGGCAAAATGGATCTTTCCATTCCTACCATAGCACCTACAAAGGCATTTACTAATACCAATAGTAAAAACTGGTGTTTATTTGCTTTTAGTCCCTGCATATTAATTAACCACTGGCTCACCAGCATTCATCCATTCATTCATGCCTAGAGAATAATTCACTATATTCTTAAATCCATTTTTTGCTAGAATAGAGTATGCTATTGCAGCCCTATCGCCGCTTTGACAATGAATCATTACTTTCTTGTCTTTGCTAATTTTGTCTAAATTACTTGGTAGTGTTCCTACAAATACATTATCCGCTCCCTTTATGTGACCGCTATTATACTCTGCTACGCCCCGCAAATCAACTACCTGAACTCCGGGGCTTTTTGCCAAAGATTTTGCTTCTTCCAAACCAATATGCGATACTGTTTCAAGTATCCCACCTGATTGTATATATTCATCTATTGATGGCAAATAACCAGTTATATTATCCAACCCAATTCTCATTAGCTTTCTAGTCAAATCGTCCAACATAGACTCATCGGCTACAATCATAAATGGTTCATCATAAGTTAAGAACCAACCTGCCCAAGTAGCAAAGGAATTATTCCCTTGAATATTTAAACTACCAGGAATAAATCCTGCAGCAAAATCCGCTTTATTTCTTGCGTCTAACAATTTTATTCCCTTTGCCATATTTGTGTTTACTACTTCTATGGATAGTTTTTTCAACTTTGGAACTGACGTTAGTAATGGACGATCTACTTTATTTAACTTCTTCATCATTGCAAAATATTTTGGTGGCTCTGGTTGATCTGCCAATAGATATTTTACAAACCCAGTTTCATCAGTAGGATATTGAAATGCCCAGTTTCTTGCTTTTTCATAACCCACGGTTGTACTTGGCACTGCTCCCAAAGCTTTACCGCAAGCTGATCCGGCACCATGACCTGGCCAAACTTGAATATATTCTGCTAAAGCATTAAACGTATTGATGCTTTGATACATTTGTTTTGCTCCTATCTCTTGAGTACCTATCATTCCTGCAGCTTTCTCTAATAAATCGGGTCTGCCAATATCTCCAACAAAAACAAAATCACCTGTAAATAACATTACTGGCTCATTGCTGGCTGGATGATCTGTTAATAAAAAGCTGATGCTCTCCGGAGTATGGCCAGGCGTGTGAAGCACTTTAAAACTAAGATTGCCTAATTTAATAACCTCATTATTTTTCAATCCAACATGCGGAAATTCATATTCCCATCCTTCCCCACCTTCGTCAGATAAAAGTAATTGAGCACCGGTTAATTGAGCTAACTCTCTTGACCCTGCTAAGAAATCTGCGTGGATATGTGTTTCAAAAATATGGGTGATGGTCATATTATTTGCCTTCGCAATTTCGAGGTAAGTATCTACATCTCTTTTTGCATCAATAACAGCAGCAACACCAGCTTTCTGACAACCTATAAAATAACTTGCTTGCGCTAAACTTTTGTCGTAAATGTGTTGAAAAAACATATGATTTAATTTTTAGTATTTCAAATTTTATTAAGCAAATATCAGTTCTATCAATTCATTGTTTGGTAACATTTGTTGCATTTAGTGTGCTCCCCCTGCAGGAAAAAACAATTCTTTAACAATAATATAAATTCCCATTATCAAAACAAACCAACCAAACGTTTTTTTAAGTTTTTCGCCTGGTATTTTTTTAGATAAAAAAATGCCACCAAAAATGCCTGCCACTGCAAATCCAGTAAAAGTGATTAATAATTTCCAATCAATTATTTGGGCTCCTTGCAAATCGCCAGTGAATCCTATTAATGATTTTGCAGCAATTATAAATAGAGATGTTCCCACTGCTAATTTCATGGGCATTCTGGCCAGTAACACTAAAGCAGGAATAATCAAGAAACCTCCTCCAGCTCCTACCAATCCTGTAAGCACCCCAACTAAGGCACCTTCTAATAAGATTATTGGGTAATTGTAAACCATTATTGAAGTTTCTTCATTGGCTGTTTTTTTGCTTGATCTGATCATACTAACAGAAGCAAGGATCATGACCAATGCAAATAATAACATCAATGCAATTGGCTTTGTAATCGCCATACCCCCAATAGAAAACAATTCAGCAGGTATCAATGGCACCACCCATAATCGAGTGGCATATACTGCCGCAATAGATGGAATTCCAAAAATGAGGACTGTTTTAAAATCTACCCTTTTTTGTAATGCACTTTGAATGCCTCCAACCAATGCAGTTGAACCTACTATAAACAATGAATAAGCTGTTGCCAATACTGGATCAACCCCCATTATATATACCAAGATTGGAACTGTTAAGATCGATCCCCCACTACCTATAAGACCCAATGAAATACCTACTAAAGCTGCCAATAAAAATCCAACTATTACCATCGTTTAAATTTTAGAAAACAAAATTGAAGAATAAAAAAAGAAAAAATGGTTACAAAAGTTACATTTAAAAGAAAAACCCTCCAATAGTGAGGGTTTTTCTTTTTTGTGCTTTGAGGTCCCGAGCGGATTCGAACCGCTGTAGAAGCTTTTGCAGAGCTTTGCCTAGCCACTCGGCCACAGGACCAAAATTTAGGAAGCAAAAATAGTATAAACAAAGTAATTTTAAAATTCTAAATGGTATTTAACGAAATTTGTACAATAATTAGTAATATATGAAACGAATTGCCGAAAGTGAATTAATCATTAATAGTCGTGGTGCCGTATACCATTTGAATCTGAGACCAGAAGAATTGGCTGATACAATCATTACAGTTGGCGACCCCGATAGAGTTGCCAATGTTAGTAAACACTTT
>JANOQC010000116.1:0-99250 GCA_031422175.1 Sphingobacteriia bacterium
TATTTCTGGGTTGAGTTTGTATTTAAGAAATGGAAAAAATACCGAATACGGTCTTCCAGAACCGTCAGGACCATTAGGCTCTCATCACCCTACGATTAATGAAGATTTGTTTTTTACTATACGGCATGGAAAAATAAAACCACGCACAGATATTGCTGAACTAAATGGCAATGAGGTGATTTTTACTGATGGAAGCAAAGGCAGTTATGATATAATTGTAGCTTGCACCGGCTATATTATTACTCATCCGTTTTTTGAAAAATCATTCATCGATTATTCTGAAGGAGAAGTACCGCTTTGGTTAAAAATGATGCACCCGGAAATTAACAATCTTTACTTCATTGGATTGTTTCAACCATTGGGTTGTATCTGGCCAGGGTCTGAATTGCAAAGTAAAATTGTGGCCAAAGAATTATCAGGCAAATGGAAGCGACCAAACAATATCAAACAATTGATTAAAGAAGAATTAGCGTATCCTGATTTTAAACAAATCAATACTCCAAGGCATACTATTACTGTAGATTTTCATCGATTCAAAAAAAGATTATTAAAACAACTGTCAAAATAAAATAATTATTTATTGCTAGAAGCAATTGGAACTAATTTAATTATTCCTATTTTATCGAATAATTTAATAAAGGGATATACAGGATCAAACTCATACCATTTAGCAGCAAAATTAGGACGGGCCCCTGCATGGTGGTGATTGTTTTGAAATAATTCACCCAACATTAAAAAGTCAAAAATCAATGTGTTTTTAGATTGATCTTTTTCTTCTGGGAAATTTCTGTAACCATATTTATGTCCTGCCCAGTTAACTACAGCTCCTTGTATTGGCCCAATTAAGAAGTGTATGGGAAGCAATAAATACATCCACCACTGTGTAGCAAAAAATACATAAAAAATGATATAACCCGCAGCAAAAAGTAAACGTGTAAGCATACTATCAGCTATCTTATCAATCTTTGGATAGATAGGAAAATTTTTATCGAATTTTTTTTCAATTTCCATCGTTCCTTTTAAAACACCATTATAAACTTTTCTGGTATGCATCATCATTGTAAATACCTCTTTGAAGAAATGAGGTGTATGAGGATCCTTCTCCGTATCACTATATGCATGGTGCATACGATGTAAAATTGCGTATGCCCTTGCATTTAAGTAAGATGTGCCTTGGGTAATCCATGAATACATATACCAGAATTTTTCCCAGAATTTATTCATGGTAAACATTTTGTGGGCTGAATATCTATGTAAGTAAAATGTTTGGCCGAACAAAGAGAGATACCAGTGCGATATTAAAAAGAATACAATAATCATTGTGGCTAAAAATTGATAAATTAAAGGTGCAAAGATTGGCCTTAAATGGGATTTAAAAAAACTTTGTTAAAGCAATCGATAAAATAAACTGTTAATATTATACATTTAAACGTCCTTTACTTTAAAAGACAATAACAATTGATCTATAGTTAACTTTACCCGCCTACAGGCAACACCAGCTTTATCCAACATCAATTTAGATGCCTTGGTAGTATCTGTTCCTTGGTATTTATCCGATAAATAAACCACTTCAACAATACCAGATTGTATGATTGCCTTAGTACATTCATTACAAGGAAATAAGGCAGTGTATATGGTGCAACCTTTTAAATTCATTCCAATATTATTTAAAATGGCATTCAATTCGGCATGGCAAACAAATGGGTACTTGGTTTCTAAAAAATCGCCTGTTTTACTCCAAGGAAATTCATCATCGTTGCAGCCAATTGGTAATCCATTATAACCTGTACCAACAATTTTTTTTTGATCATTTACAATACAAGCTCCTACTTGTGTGTTGGGATCCTTAGATCGGCATCCACTTAATAATGCAATGCCCATAAAGTATTCATCCCAAGAAATATAATTTTCACGCTTTTTCAAAAAAGAAGTTTTTAAGAAAAAGTAAAGTACATCATTTTTAAATTTGAAAAGCAGAAATCATTAAAGAATGTCTTTCTTAAGCCCCTTTCTTATAAATACCTTCATCATATGCATAAGTGATTAAGCCAGCAATACTTTTTGCACCAATTTTTTCTAATATTCTGGTGCGATGTCCTTCAACAGTTCTTTTACTAAGATGAAGTTGAGAGCCAATTTCTTTACTGGTAAATTCTTTGCATATTAAACGAATAATATCCAACTCTCGTTCTGTAAATGTGGCAGTAGCTTTTTCTGGGAGCTTGTAATTTCTAGCAACAATCTCTGTTAGTCTTTCCGTAATTTCTTTACAGAAATAGGGCTTATGGCGATTTACTGTTTCAATTGCTTCTTTTATCTCATTTGCTGATGCGGATTTTACTAAATACCCCATAGCTCCCGATTCAAGCATTTGCAAAATCAAATCATCTTTAATATAAGCACTTAAAGCAATTACTTTACAATTAGGAATTTGCTTTATCAATTCTCTAGTGGCTAATATGCCATCTAATTCAGGCATCTTAATATCTGTAATAATTACATCTGGTTGAAGTAATAAAGCTTTCTCAATCAAAATCTTTCCGTTAGCAGCTTCATCCAACAATTCAATACCATCCATTTCTTTTATCAATGCCGATAAGCCTATACGAAATACACATTGATCATCTGCTATAAGCACTTTAATGGATTGTTGGCTAGTCAAGAAAAGGAAGGATTAATGATTCAGTTTATGTTATAAGCTATATTAGCAATATGTAGTAATTGCTCATCAATTGTATGAGTATTATTGCTTTAATTAAGGCGTGTTTTCACGGTATTTTATAAATCGTTTAGCCTTATTGATATTTTTCTGTTTTTCGTTAAACAAAATCTAGTGTTGAAATTGAATATCCTTTAACATTTCACCTACTTCAACTTCCAATCCCCTTGAAATAGCAATTAAGGTGGTAAATTGTATATCAACTTTACCTTTTTCAACCCTTTGAACTAAGCTATACTCAATATCTGCAGCATTTGCTAGTCCATGAATGCTTAACTGTTTCTCTTTTCTTAATTGAGTAATTCGGCCAGCCAATTTTAACAAAATTGTATCCTTGTGAATCATAAGTACAAGGTCAATTGATTGGTCAAACCCATTGGCGTATGAATATACGCCAATCATAAATTTATATTACATTGCATTAATCAATTGAACGCAGCAATTCTTAAAACCAAATAATTAAACAATGATTTCTATTCACACAAAACATTGGATTTTATACTCACTAATTATGCAAATAATTAAAATAAAATTATCTAATTAGAGATATAGGCTAGAACAAATTCCAAGGTTCTTTTTTCAGCCCAGGTAAACTCACTCCCCTTAACCATAAATCCACAATGGCCTCCTTGATCTGGCATTTCTAAAAAGAGGTTCGGATTTGATTGAGCTACTTCTATTGGCATGCAATTGGGTAATAAAAATGGATCGTTTACCGCCTGAACAATTAAGGAAGGAATTGCAAGGTTTTTTAAATACGGACCAACACTTGCTTTTTCGTAAAAGTCTAATGCGTTTTCATAGCCATGCAATGGGGCTGTATAACGATTATCAAAGCTTATAAAATCATCAATATCATCGAATCCATCAGCATTAATCAAATTTGGAAAAAGTGCTGCTTTGATTTTTATTTTAACACCTAGTTTTTTTAAAAATCTTTTTCTATAAACAGCATTTTGTTTGGTAGTTAATGCATCTACACTTCCCTTTAAACTACATGGAACCGAAAAACCAATAGCTGTTTTTATTTGCACTGGTACTTGAAACGGATCTTCTGCTATTGCTCTGAATGTTAAACTTCCTCCCATACTAAAGCCTATCAAAATAATTTCATCATACCCGAAAGTATTAATTGCATGATCAATAACAAAGCGTAAATCATTGGCATCTCCATGATGATAAAATCTTGGCAATCTATTAATTTCTCCACTACAACTTCTGCAATTCCATCCCAACGCATCAAATCCATTTGTTGAAAATAACTTTGCCATACCAGTAACATAATGCCTGGTTGAATCTCCTTCTAAACCATGAGTAATTATAGCCAATCTATGATTAGATTTTTTTGGCGAAGACCAATCTAAATCTACAAAATCTCCATCAGGTAATTCTAATCTTTCTCTTCGGGCATAGTTGAATTTAACTTTCCGAAATAGGCTAGGGTAAATACTTTGAATATGCCCATTAAATTGCCAAAATGGAGGATATAAATTAGGCTTAGGTAAAACGGGCATATACAAACATATTTACAAATGTAGGGTATCGCAAATTTTTCTATCTTCAAACTATGACTACATCCAAATACTTGAAATATTTTAATGTTTTATCGATGTTCGATACCAAAAGAACAAGAGATATATTTAAAATAAATCCTACCATACCAACATGTAGAATTGAAGCGGATGAAATTCATGTAGATGTTTTTGATTATAATCCAAGTTATTTAGAAGAAACCAAACTTTCTGAAATTGAATCTAGTTTTACATATAAAGAAAACAACAATATAAGTTGGATAAATATTGGTGGAATTAGAAAAAGAGATCTTGAGGTATTGTGTAATCATTTTGATGTGCACTATTTAATATTGGAAGATATTTTAAGTATCAATCAACGTCCTAAAATGGACGAAATGGAGCCAGTCTTGTATTGTTTACTCAATATGCTTTATTTTAATGATGCTATTGGTACAGTTGAAACTGAACAAGTTAGTATTGTATTGGGCAAAAATTTTGTGTTGTCTATTCAAGAAGATTCAAATAGAGATGTATTTAATCCAATAAGGGATAAATTGCGCGCTGCAAACAGTAAACTACGTGTTAGCGGTGCAGATTATTTATGTTATGCTTTATTAGATATGATTGTAGATAATTATTATCTAGTGATGGAAAAAATTGGAGAACGTATAGAATTTTTAGAAGATCGCATTATAAGAAGTAGCAATAAAAGATCTTTGGCAGAAATCAACGCACTTAGAAAAGAATTGATTGTACTTAAACGAAACGTAAGTCCAGTAAGGGATTTGGTCAATGGGTTTTTACGAACCGACAGCAATTTAATAGAAGATAAAACCACCAAGTATTTTAAAGATATTTACGATCATATCATCCAAGCAAATGACTTAGCAGAAAGTTATAGAGATATGATGATTAACTTACAAGATTTATATTTGAGTAATGTGAATTTAAAAATGAACGAAGTAATGAAAGTGATGGCAATAGTAACTTGTTTACTTGCTCCTGCTACCGTTATAGGAGGTATATTCGGAATGAATTTTGACAAACTACCCTATATACACAATGAATATGGATTTTACATTGCTGCTACTTTGATGATTTCAGCACCAATCATTATGGTATTTATATTTAGAAAAAGAGGATGGTTCTAGTAAAAAGAAATCAATGATTACAATCATCTGAATGAGCATGATTGTGCTTTCGACACATCCGAAAATTTAAAACATGCGCAGCTATAATAAATAGTACTGAAGGCACTAAAAGTATAAAGCGCCAATCATGAAAACTTACTTTTGCTATAAGTAGTACAATTCCTGTACTAAATAATAATAAAGGCAACCAACTATGGTGGTGTTTTTTGAAACCATGAAATAAAGCATATACACCCACTATAAATGCAAGTCCAATCATAAAATACTCAAAACGGAGATTTTCGATAATATTTACCCCAAATAAAGGGAGGCTGCTTAAAAACAATGGTAAAATGGCACAATGTATAGCGCAAGCTACAGAAGCAGTAATACCCAAAGCGTCCCAATTGATTTTTATACTCATCAGTCGGTAAAAATACAACAGTGCAACCATGTTGCAAAATAATTGTAGATTCGCTTGTACATTTGCACTTTATAAGAAGATATGAGTAAGAAATTATTGTTTTATTTAGGCTTTTTTACGGTTTTAGTGCTGGCTTTTTATTTTTTCCTTTTTAGAGGAAATGATATGTGGAAGAAAAAATTAGCAATCATAAGTTATGTTAAACCATTTCGATTCAATAATCAAAATGGCCTTCCTGTTACCGATAAAGACATGATGGGAAAAGTAACTGTTGTAGAATATTTTTTTACAACATGTAGAGGTATTTGTCCAAAAATGAATACCAATATGAAGGGTATTTATGAAACATTCAAAAGTGATCCCAATTTTATGATTTTATCACATACCTGTAATCCAGAAACAGACTCAGTTAATGTATTAAAAAGATATGCTGATTCATTAAAAGTAAACACCAATTCATGGGTTTTTGTTACTGGAAGAAAAGACAGCTTGTATAAAATGGCTAGAAACTCCTATTTATTAGACGATCCAAAAAATAGTTTTGAAAAAATAGAGGACCAATTTATACATACACAATTTTTTGCTTTGGTTGATAAAGATGGAAGAGTTCGTTCACAGATTTATGATGGATTAAAAAAAGAGGAAATAGAAAAACTCAAAAAAGACATTAGTATATTATTAATAGAAAAATCATCAACCGGAAATTTTGTTAATGGAATTTTTAGTAATAATCCTTAAGCAAAACAGTCATGCAGAATAGCATTACAGACACTTTAAAGAAACACCAACTGAGTATTACCGATTCCAGAAAGAAAATATTATCCCTTTTTCTTGAATCAAGAAGTGCTTTAGCACACGCAGATATTGAATTAAAAACAAGTACCGAATTTGATCGGGTAACAATTTACAGAACGCTTCAAACATTTGTTGAGAAAGGAATTATTCATACCATTCCAACAGCAGATAATTCCATTTTATATGCTTTATGTAAAGATGATTGCGTTGCTGGTCATCACCACGATGACCATGTACATTTTATTTGTGATGAATGTAACAGCACTTATTGTTTAGATCATATCTCTATCCCAAAAGTTAAATTACCAAAGGGTTTTACAACCGTTCAAACCAATTTAGTTGTTAGTGGAGTATGTAATAAATGTGAACAATGATTTTAGTAACAGGGGCATCCGGACTGGTTGGATCTCATCTGATTCAACAACTCATTCTAAATGGAGAGAATGTTCGTGCGTTATACCGAAAAGAAATTCCATCTAATAATTATGGTGAAAATGTAGATTGGGTAAAGGGGGATATTCTAGATATTCTTTCATTAGAAGATGCTATGCAGCATATACAACAAGTATATCATTGTGCTGCTGTAGTTTCCTTTAACCCAAACAAAAGGTCTAGTCTTCAAAAAACAAATATAGAAGGTACTGCCAATATAGTAAATGCATGCATAAACAAAGGCGTAAAAAAATTATTGTTTGTAAGTTCTGTAGCAGCCCTTGGAAGAATTAGAGAAGACAAACCAATTGATGAATCAATGAACTGGACACCCGAAACCAGTAATAGCGAATACGGAAAAACAAAATACATGGCCGAACTAGAAGTGTGGCGTGGTATGGGCGAAGGTTTGGATGTTACTGTTGTAAACCCTGTAATTATATTGGGGTCTGGAGATTGGACTAGTGGATCTTCTGCTATTTTTAAGTCCGCTTATGATGAATTTCCTTGGTACACCAGTGGCATGAGTGGTTTTGTAGATGTTAAAGATGTAGTTAACGCCATGATTGCTATTATGCAATCTGGTGTTTCTGGAAAACGATTTATTATTAGTGGATCGAATGCCTATTACAAAGATGTTTTTGCCATTATGGCTAAATATTTTCAGAAAAAAGTTGCACATAAAAAAGTTACCCCTTTTTTAGCGGGTATTGTTTGGAGATTTGAAGCAATCAAAGCAATATTTACAGGCAAAGACCCATTGCTTACCAAAGAAACGGCGAAAACAGCTCAGGCTTGTGTTCGATTTAACAACTCTAAATTGCTGGAGTATTTTCCAGATTTTAACTACACCGATTTAGAAAAATCTATTGAGAGAATCTGTGAAGAATTGAAATTAAAATATAACTTGCCTTAATTCATTTTTAAGCATTGAAATTTTTTATCTCGATATTATTATCCTTTTCTTTATACGCCCCATCAATCGCTAAACTGATGGCATATGCAGATTGTTCAATTCAAGTGCTATCAAATAGCGAACCCTTATTGTGTGATTGTATTAAAATTATTGCACTAGATCAGGTTCCAATGTCGGCTGATGAAAGTAACCAACAACAAAAGATAGCACTGCAAACCGATTGGAAATTTACTGTAGTTAGCCCATACAATTTACCGCAAAAAGTAGTTTTTAATACTATACATATTAGTCAATTTTGCTTGGCGAAAGTTCCAGCTAAAAGAGCCGAATCAATTTTTCATCCGCCTTCATGTTAATGGTTATTTCATGCAAAATAATTCTTAAACCATTAAACTTAGTACATGAAAAAAATATTCATGATTGCTGCTGTATTCGTTTTTACAGTAGGCAATACAATTGTTTTTGCACAAATAAAAACGCCAATAATCAATCAAGAAATAATTACCGAAAATGGGCAAGCGATGCTGTTAGGTCATTGTTCTATTTCATCTTTAAAAAAAGAACCTTATTCCACTTGGTTCAATTCGAATTTTGATAATTATGTCATAGATAGTGCTACCATCGAACAGATAAAGCCACTTCTCAAAAAAAAGAAAATGGATTTATTTATGGGAACTTGGTGTGGCGATAGTAAATATGAGGTTCCGAGAATTATTAAAATTTTGTTGGCAGCAGGTATGGATACAGTTCATTTATCTATTATAGCTGTTGGTAATGGTGTTGATATGTATAAAAAAAGTCCTCAAGGAGAAGAAGCGGGTTTGAATATTATGCGGGTACCCACTTTGATTGTGTATGAAAAGAAGAAAGAAATTGGGAGATTTATAGAATACCCAGTTGTTTCTACCGAAAAAGACCTGTTGAGAATTTTAAAAAAAGATGGATATATCCCTAATTATGCCAATTTGAAGGAATAATTAAGGTGCCATTATTTTTTTCCATAATAATGGTATGCGTTTAATCCATACGAGTTCCCTCCTTTTTTCAGCAGCTTCTAAAGCAGGATAACCAAAATAGGTTTTCCCACCAGCTAAAGAGGAGGGGACTCCACTTTTTCCCAATACTATAGCGTTGGCTCCGATTGTGAGGGTTTTGCCAACCCCAACCTGACCCCATAAAGTAACCCCAGCTTCAATTATTGTTCCTCCTGCTATTCCAACCTGGGCAGCAAAAAGGCAGTTTTTTCCTACAGTAACGTCGTGTCCAATATGCACCATATTATCCATTTTGGTGCCTTTTCCAATTCTGGTTTCGGCAGTTACGCCTCTGTCTATCATACAACCAGTTCCTATTTCAACCCAGTCTTCTATAACTACATTGCCACAACTCAACATTTTTTTGTACCAGAGGTCTCTGTTTTTTTTTGTGTTATAATAAAATGCATCACCCCCTAAAACAGTTCCTGATTGTATAATTACATGATCGCCAATAATGGTACAATCCAGTAAAGTAACATTTGGATAAATTATACAATTTTTTCCAATGACTACCTCTTTACCAATAAAAACATTGGGCATAATTACAGTGCCTTCTCCAATAATTACATCATCACTAATTGATTGTTGAGCTGCAGAAAAAGGACGAAAATGTTGTACAATTTTTAAATAAGCATTAAATGGGTCTGTTACTATAAAGATTGTTTTCCCTTCAGGAATAATTACGGCTTTCGTGTTTATGATAATAAAATCGGCTAGGCTTTTTAAACAGGTATCATAATATTTTGGATGATCAACAAATACCAAATCGCCTGACTCAACTTTGTGAATTTCATTTATTCCAAGTATCATTGAATTGGTATTTCCAACAACTTCTGCTTGTATCAAGTTTGCAAGCCAATTAACCGAAACGGGAGATGGAAACTTCATTTGAGTCGTTTTTAGCTGGTTTAAAGGTAATAATACAAAAAAATTTCAGAATTTATTTTATTTTAAAACAAATAAACAAATAAAAAGTTACGGCAATTGTTTATAAAAAAAGGAATCATCATTAGTGAAGCAATTACTAGTTTAAGAATAAATAAATCTTCTGTAATTCTTATAAACAAAGGGATTCAGGGGATAATTATAAATTAGGTAAGTGTTTTAATTTTAAAATAAATGTTTTATTAAACACAATCCCATCTTTAAAATTTGCTTGAAATTCACATCGGCAACTAAAATGTTAATAAAATTGTTTAAAATAATTTTTGCATTGGTTAAAAGTATTTTTAATATTGTGTAAGGAAACTTGTTTCCTAGTACTTACTAACCCATCTATATACAAAGTCTCGCTTCTGCGAGACTTTTGTTTTTGTAGAACACAACCTCGAAATTATTATGAGTCAAGTACATTTTTCAGAGCAAGAATTAATCCGAAGAGAGAAACTTGCCAAGTTACAAGCTGCAGGAATTGATCCATTTCCTGCTCCGCTTTATCCAGTGAATATTTTTTCGGTAGAAATAAAAAATAAGTACTCCGAAGAAACAAAAGATCAGTTGATCAATTTGTGTGTTGCCGGAAGAGTAATGAGTATTAATGATAAGGGAAAAGTTTTCTTTATTAAAATACAGGATAGTAAAGGAATTATACAATTGTATGTGAAGAGAGATGATATCTGCCCAACGGAAGACAAAACTTTTTTTGATGATGTTGTAAAACATGGATTGGATTTAGGAGACATAATTGGTTGCACAGGATATGCTTTTGTAACCAAAACAGGGGAAACTTCTATTCACGCTCAAACCATCACCCTCTTAACAAAATCGCTCAAACCACTTCCTGTAGTAAAAAGAGATGAGGAAGGAAATACATTCGATGCAGTTACTGATCCAGAATTTAGGTATCGCCAACGATATGCCGACTTAATTGTAAATCCTGAAGTAAAAGACGTTTTTGTAAAAAGGGCTACTATAATTAATACTATTAGAGAATTTCTCAATAACCAAGGTGCTTTAGAGGTGGATACCCCTGTTTTACAAACAATTCCGGGTGGTGCTGCCGCAAGACCATTTAGTACTCACCACAATGCCTTAGATGTACCTTTCTACCTTAGAATTGCCAATGAGCTCTATTTGAAGCGCTTGATTGTTGGTGGATTCGATTGGGTATATGAATTCAGTAGAAATTTCCGCAACGAAGGAATGGACAGAACCCATAATCCTGAATTTACAGTGTTAGAATGGTACACTGCCTACAAAGATTATATATGGATGATGGAAATCACCGAGCAGTTAATAGAAAAAATCGCCATTACACTTCACGGAACAACCGATGTGGTGTTGGGAGATAAAACCATCAGTTTTAAAGCGCCATTTAAACGCATCAGTATTCATGATGCCATAAAAGAGAATACTGGAATTGATGTTGGTGATATGGATGAAATTGGTTTAAGGGATGTTTGTAAACAACTCAAAATTGACGTTCCTCAAACGATTGGTAAGGGTAAATTAATTGATGAAATTTTCGGTGCAACCAGCGAACATACTTATGTTCAACCTACTTTTATAATTGACTATCCGGTAGAAATGAGTCCGCTTACTAAAAAGCATCGCAGCAAACCAGGATTGGTTGAGCGTTTTGAATTGATGGTGAACGGAAAAGAATTAGCGAATGCTTATACAGAGTTAAATGATCCAATTGATCAACGCGAACGTTTTGAAGAGCAAGTGAAATTAATGGAACGCGGAGATGATGAAGCCATGTTTATTGACTATGACTTTTTGAGGGCACTTGAATATGGAATGCCGCCTACATCTGGAATTGGAATCGGAATTGATCGCTTGTGTATGATGATGACCAATCAAGTATCTATACAAGATGTATTGCTGTTTCCTCAAATGCGCCCAGAGCGCTGGGAGGAATAGGTAAGTTATAGATTTAAGGATTATGAGATTTTTGTATTTTTTTTAGTTCTTTTTCAGCCAATTTTATGGCTACTTCGTGGCTTACTTTTCCTGCATCTTTAAGTATTTGATATTAGTTGAACTGCAAGAATGCATCTAACCGCGTTACCCAGTCTGACATTTTCATTGGTATTTGTCTTTCTGCTTGCAGCTCGGCAAAATCTAAATACATTGTAACTATACGTTCTAACTCTTTGATTTCTTTTTCCTTCATATAGTTTTTTGCAGTTCCTATATCGCCTTTTAATACTTTGCCAATGGGTGCATTTTTCCATGTTTGTAACCCATATTGGGTTTATCTGCTCTGGCTCTTTCTGCAATAATTTGAGCTGCAGTTTTGCCTGAAATGGCAAAGTGTAGCTTGTTTTGAACTGTTTTAAAGAACTTCTGAGTTATTTCTGCTTCTTTATTATAGTCGATGCTGCACTGCTCGTATATGTCGGTAATTTTGAGGTAAAAGCGTCTTTCACTGGCTCTTATTTCCCTGATGCGTTCTAAGAGTTCATCAAAGTAATCTTTTCCAAAATTTTTGCCTTGTTTAAGGCGTTCATCATCTAATACATAGCCTTTGATAATGAACTCTCTTAGGGTTTTGGTAGCCCAAATACGGAACTGAGTTGCCTGATGGCTGTTTACACGATAGCCAACAGCTATAATGGCATCTAAGCTGTAATAGGAGGTCTTGTAGTTTTTGCCATCGGCAGCAGTTGTTTCCAAAATGGAAATAACTGAATTTTCGGCTAACTCGTTGGTTTAAAAAATATTGGTTAAGTGCTTGCTAATGGCTGGCACTTTTACTCCAAATAATTCTGCCACTGCCTTTTGCGTAAGCCAAAAGTTTTCGTTGTTAAAAACTACTTCTATTTTCACATTGCCCGTTGGGGTGGTGTAAAATATGATGTCGTTATTTTGATTTTTATCTGTCATATATTTGCATTTCTTTTATATCAGCTTTGAGTGTTTGGGCTAATAATGGGATTTGCTCTTTCTTTAATTGCCTGTCGCCTCGTTCTATCTTACTAATGATAGTAGTGTCCAAATCAAATTAAGAAGAAAGCTGCCGCAGCAATAAATTTTACTACTTTTTTTGTTCTCTTATTCGTTCACCAAATTGTGTTGTTATTATAATAATATTGTCTTGACAAATATTGTCTTCTAATATTATGATAAAAACATTCTAGCATCATTTTAAGAATATACTTTCAATATCAGACTTTAGTCTCTATAATTAAGTGCAGGTTTTCTATCACCCAATAATGCTTTGTATTTATAATCACCTACCGATTTAATAAATTCTTCTTTCGATTTTGCAATCAATGCAGGATTGGTAAATAAATCAATCGCCGTTAATGCCATTGTTTTTGCGGCAACCATCATTCCCTTTGTTCCTATTTCGGTTCCACCGCAGGCAACTGCTTGCCAACTGTGTGCCGGTGTACCCGGAATCCAAGTAGCAGCTTCTAATCCAACAGTAGGTATTGCATAGCTTACATCGCCCACATCTGTTGATCCGCCGCTTGCGTCAATGAAAGCTTGTAAAGGAGTTATTTGTGTTGCGTTGTCTATTGGTGGTGCTTTAAATGTAAAAGAGGATTGAATTTTTTTCCCAAACTCTATTTCAGTGGCACTATATTTTACACCACCTACCTGATCAAGATTTTTTTGCATGGCTTCTGCTAAAGTTTTATTGATCAATAAATCATGTGTACCTCCAATAATTTCATAATCAACTTTAGTTTCTGTACCCATCGATGCACCGTTTGATGCTTTTACTAAACGCTGAAAAATACTGGCTACCATATCTTTCTTTGGATGACGCACATAATAAAATACTTCTGCAAAATCAGGCACTACATTAGGTGCTTTACCACCCTTTGTAATTACATAATGAATCCTTGTTTCTTGCGGAACATGTTCACGCATCATATTCACCATATTGTTCATCGCTTCTACCCCATCTAATGCAGACCTGCCGGTTTCTGGTGACATAGATGCATGTGATGACAACCCATAAAAACGAAATTTTGCCGAAGTATTGGCCAATGCACTTGTCATAGTAATATTGTTTGAGTTTCCTGGATGCCAATGAACTGCCACATCTACATCTTTAAATAATCCGGCTCTTACCATATATACTTTGCCGCTACCACCTTCTTCTGCTGGGCAACCATAAACCCTAACTGTTCCTGTTAATTTTTTTGCTTCAATTAATTTTTTTATTTCTATACCAGCTGCAACAGATGCTGTTCCAAATAAATGATGCCCGCAACCATGGCCTGCATCTATTCCATTAATGGATTTTTTTTCTGCATTCGCTTCCTGAGATAACCCGGGTAATGCATCATACTCTGCAAGTATAGCTATAACTGGCTTTCCGCTTCCATAACTGGCAACAAATGCAGTAGGCATTTCTGCAACTCCAGATTCAATGGTAAATCCATTGCTCTTTAAAGTCTCTTGTAAGAGTTGTGTACTTTTTACTTCTTTATACCCAACTTCTGAAAAACCCCAAATTTGTAATGCAATATTTTTATAGGTGTCGTATTTGCTATCAATATTTTTTATTGCATCGGTCTTAAGAATGCCATTATTGTTTTGTGCTTGAGTTATGCATATTAAAAACATGCATAAAGTTGATACCAATAATTTTTTCATTGATTTTATTTAATAGGTAATAAAAGAGTAGTTAAAAATAAAGCATTCAAATTACCAACCTAAAAATTCTTTAATTACTTTTTCCGTTTCTGCACATGCAATTTCCAGGTCTTTATTGATGATGGTTTTATTGAACTGGTGGCTAAATGAAATCTCGTAACTGGCTTTGTTAATGCGTGTAGCTAAACTTTCTGCGGTTTCAGAGCCCCTGCTTTCTAATCTTTTCTTGAGCTCTTCCACCGAAGGTGGTTCAATAAAAATAGACAAGCAGTTTTTGCCAAATTGTTGTTGAATATGAATGGCTCCTTTTACATCAATATCCAAAACAGGTGTTTTACCAAAATGCCAAATTCGTTCTAGTTCGGTTTTTAATGTGCCGTAATAATTGCCTTCGTACACCATCTCCCATTCTACAAATGCATCAGCATCAATTTTGTTTTTGAAATCTTGCTCCAACATAAAATGATATTGCACTCCATCGGCTTCTCCCTCTCTTGGTTTTCGGGTAGCAGCAGAAATAGAAAAAGACAAGAGTGGATACTTATTCAATAAATATCGAGTAATAGATGTTTTACCCGCACCTGATGGTGCGGTGATAATGATGATTTTTTGAGCTGGGTTCAAGGGTATTTGGTTCAATGGAACTATTTTTATTATAATAAATCAGTTGATTTTAAAAGTTGTAACAACTTTATGCTTCAGCCATTTGGGCTCTTTTACTATTGCGTCCAACTGCATAGTGCGGATGCAATTCATTATAGATAATAACAAATTCCGGAATGCCGGCATTAGCGGCGGTTTTGGCATTTTGGAAATAAGCCCTTGATTGTTGTAATACTTCTTTGCCAATTAATAATTTAGCGTCTTCTAGTTTACTCCTTATTTCTTCTACCTCTGAAAGCAATTCCGAATATTGATCATATAAATGTAAATAATTGTTACATACACTAACATCTACATAGGATGGTATGGTATTGGGGTTTCTTCTCATAAATTGAACAGCTTTTTGTACAAATTCCTGTTTCTTGGTATTTAACTTAAACATACTTCTTCTTTCACTAGGCTTTAATTTGATATTACCTGGAATCATACTTCTTAAGGCAGAAATATGTTGACGCAAAGACATTAATTCTGAACCTATAAAACTCCTGAATGTGCTCATATTGTCTATTTAAAAGCATAAACGCTCATTCGAATTAGAAAATTGCTCATTATTTGGCTCAATCTTTCATTAAAAGTGTTGATTTTTAGTGTTTTTTATTATCTTGAACCAGCTCAATTGATTGCCATGCGTTTATGTTGGAACCTATTTCTGCGCCTTCAGGGGTGGAAAGTAGTAGGGGAATTTCCCCATTATATACAAAAAGCTGTTTTAGTAATGGCTCCGCATACAAGCAGTTGGGATTTTGTGATAGGCCTGGCAATCAGAAGTAAACTAAAATTATATCACTTCAAGTTTTTGGGCAAAGATTCCCTTTTTAAAGGTCCATTTGGGTTCTTTTTTAGAAAGATGGGGGGCTTCCCTGTAGACAGATCTAATAATAATAAAATGGTGGACCAGGTAGTTGATCTTTTTAATAGTAATGAACAATTCATTTTGGCACTTTCGCCAGAAGGAACTCGAAAAAAAGTAGATAAATTAAAAACAGGTTTTTATCATATCGCTCAAAAAGCCAATGTGCCAATTATTCTAACAGGATTTGACTTTGGAAATAAGGAGGTCTCTTTTTCCAAACCTTTTTATCTAACCAATAATGTAGATGCTGATATTCAACAAATGCTTCAGTTTTATTCAACTATAAAAGGTAAGAACCCCGAACTAGGAATACATCATTTAATTGTACCCACATAATCATTCATTATGAGTAATCAATACCCAACTATTGTAGATAAATTCTGTCAATATGAAACTGAAAAAGCAAACCAACTCTTTTTGGCAGAACCTGTAAAAAAAGTGTATCAAAATTTTACTTGGTCAGAAGCGGGTAAAGAAATTAGAAGCATAGCAAGTTACCTACAAAATGCTGGCTTACAGAAGGGCGATAAAGTAGCGATTTTGAGTAAGAACTGTGCGCATTGGATAATGAGTGATATTGCAATTGCTATGGCTGGAATGGTTTCCGTTCCACTCTATCCAAATATTACTACAGAAGCGGTAAACCAAATTATTAAACACAGCGAAGCAAAAATAATTTTTGTTGGAAAGCTTGATAAGCCAGAGGAAATTAGAAAGGGCATCCCAGAAAATTTAATTCAAATTAGTTTTCCTTTTTATTTTAATGAAGGATGTTTGAATTGGAATGATTTAGTTCAATTGAATACCCCATTAACGGAAACCCCTTCTATCAATGCAAAAGATCTTGCTTGTATTGTATATACATCGGGCACTACAGGTCAACCAAAAGGGGTTATGCATAGTTTTCATGCTATGTCATTTGCTGTTGAATCTTTCTTAGAAAGCAATCCTCCATTTATAGATGAAAAGTTTTTCTCGTATTTGCCGCTTTGCCATGTAGCTGAAAGAATGTTGGTTGAGTGTGGCACTGTATTTACTGGAAGCTCTGTATATTTCGTTGAGTCCATGGATAATTTTTCTGCTAATTTACAATATACAGAACCCACTGTTTTTTTAGCAGTACCACGTATTTGGGAAAAAATGCAAGAAGAGATTTTAAAGAAAATGCCTCAGCAAAAATTGAGTCGTTTATTAAGTATACCAATTGTTGCTGGAATAATTAAATCTACCATTAAGAAAAAAATGGGCTTTGCAAAATGCAAATATTTTTATACGGGAGCATCTCCAATTAATAAGGCGGTATTGGTTTGGTTTTCTAAACTTGGCGTAACTATTCAAGAGGCTTATGGTATGACAGAAAACTCTGCACTATCGCATGTAAATAGAAAACACAATGCAAAATTTGGTACTGTTGGTCAAAGCTACCCTGGTGTAGAAGTAAAATTGAGTGATATTAATGAGGTATTGGTTAAAAGTGATGCAACCATGTTGGGCTATTATAAAGAACCCCAATTAACCGCCGAAATGTTTGAAGGCGATTGGTTAAAAACAGGTGATGAGGGCTCAATTGACGCAGAAGGATATTTGACTATAACTGGAAGAATAAAAGACCAGTTTAAAACAAGTAAAGGCAAATATGTGATTCCTTCGAATATCGAATCAATAATTTTGGCTCATCCTCTTATCTCTCAAGCTTGTGTAGTTGGTTCGGGAATGCCTGCCCCACTTTTATTGTGTACGCTTTCAGAAAAAGCTATGAAAGAAGAAAAACCATTTATTATCGAAGAGCTTACTGGTTTTCTTTCTACAATGAATGAACAGTTAGAACACCATGAACATGTAGCAAAAATCATTGTTTTAAAAGATGAATGGACACTCGAAAATGGAATTCTGACTCCAACTTTAAAGATCAAACGAAAAGTGGTAGATGAATTGTTTCAACACCAATATTCGGGTTGGTACAATTTGCAACAAAATGTTGCAATGCTATAAATTTCTTAACATTTTGGTTTAAATTTTGGCATTAATTTTGGTTATTGGATGCACATTGAGCAATTTTATTGTTTAATAATCGTTCTATATACAAGTTTATTCTAACTACTGAAATTATGAACATGAAATTTTACTTATTTGCAGCAATTGCATCATTTAGTTTATTCTCTTGCGCTAGTCCAAAAGAATTAAAACAGGCACAAGCTAATTATGCAGAACTAAAAGGTGCTTATGCCGACATGCAGGCGAAATACAGGGCTTTACAAGATGAGTTGAACAAGTGTAATGCTGAAAGAGAAAAAGGAACTGCGCAATCAGCAGCTCAAAAAGCTGGTTTAGAAGCCCAGATTACAACATTGAATAATCAATTAGATTATTTAAAACAGAATAATAATACGGTATTAAATCAATTAAAAGATTTATCTGTAGTTACCGGTTCTCAAGCGGAAAGTATCAGAAAGTCTCTAGATAATATTGGCATGAAAGATGTTTATATTCAAGATTTAAGAGGTTCTATTGCCCGTAAAGACTCCTTGAATATGGCCTTGGTAATGAACTTGAAAGGAGCTATTGGTAATCTAGATGATAAAGACATCAATATTAAAGTAGATAAGGGTGTTGTATATGTAGACATATCTGATAAATTATTATTTAAGAGTGGCGCTTATGATGTAACTGATCGAGCTAAAGAAGTATTGAGTAAAGTGGCCAAAGTATTAAATGCTCAACCTGAAATTGAATTTCTGGTAGAAGGTCATACCGATTCATTGGCAATTCGTGGAACAGGTGCAATTGTAGACAATTGGGATTTGAGTGTTAAAAGAGCTACTACCATCGTAAGAATTTTACAAGACTCTTATGGATTAAATCCAAAAAGAATGACTGCGGCTGGTAGAGGTCAATACGTACCAATAGCAGATAATACTACCAATGAAGGTAGAGCAGCAAACAGAAGAACAAGAATTGTGATTTTACCACAACTCGATCAGTTCTTTAAATTGTTGGAGACTAAGAAATAAATAAATTGAATCTTTATTGATTGTATAATCATTAAAAATCCCGGTTACCATTTGGTAATCGGGATTTTTTTTGCTCATTATTATTGAAACAGTTATTTAACCCTTATTTATTCACGGTTCTTGATTCGTACCAACAAGCGCTTATCTTGCAAGCCGAAAGTAAAAAGTATGCAGGAGTATTTGAAAGGACTAAATGAACCTCAATTAGAAGCAGTAAAACATGTGAAGGGTCCTATCATGATTGTGGCTGGAGCGGGAAGTGGAAAAACAAAAGTATTAACCACTCGTATTGCGCATTTAATGTCTGCCGAAAAAGTGGATGCATTTAATATTTTGGCGCTCACTTTTACCAATAAGGCTGCTGCCGAAATGAAAGAGCGTATTGAAAAAATATTGGGTAACTCAGAAGCAAGAAATTTATATATAGGAACTTTTCACAGTGTATTTGCAAGAATACTAAGGGCCGAAGCAACACGATTAGGCTATCCGAGCAACTTCACCATTTATGATACCGACGACAGTAGATCGGTTTTAAAAACGGTGATCAACGAATTAAATTTAGACGATAAACATTATAAACCCAATATTGTAGGTAATAGAATTTCTTCTGCAAAAAATGCATTGGTAGGGCCGGCAGAATATGCCAATGATTATTATATTCAGCAAGAGGATATGCGCGCTAATAGGCCCGCTATTTCAAAAGTGTATGCGGCTTATGCCAATCGCTGCTTTAAAAATGGCGCTTTTGATTTTGATGATCTCTTATTAAAAATGTATGAGCTGCTGAAAAACTTTCCAGATGCTTTACACAAGTACCAACACAAGTTTAAGTATATTTTGATTGATGAGTACCAAGATACCAATGCAGTTCAATATCAAATCACTAAACTATTAGCTGCTGTTCACGAAAATATTTGTGTAGTGGGCGACGATGCACAAAGCATCTACAGCTTTCGTGGGGCAACCATAGAAAATATTTTACAATTTCAGAAAGACTATGACGATGTAAAAGTGGTTAAGCTCGAACAAAACTACCGAAGTAGTAGCCAGATTATTAATGTAGCCAACCAAATTATTAAAAACAATAAAGGGCAGATTCCAAAAAACTTATGGACTAATAATGGGGCTGGTGAAAAAATCAGTTTGGTAAGAACCATGACGGATAATGAAGAAGGGAAATTTGTAGCCGATACTATTCAAGAACAAAAATTACGCAATCATTTTTTTAATAAAGACTTCGCCATTTTATATCGTACCAACGCTCAGAGCAGGTCCTTTGAAGAAAGCTTGCGCAAAATGGGAATACCCTATCGAATTTATGGTGGAACAAGTTTTTATCAAAGAAAAGAAATCAAAGATATTTTGGGCTACTTGCGCGTGATTGTAAATATCCAAGACGAAGAAGCACTTAAAAGAGTTATCAATTATCCTGCAAGAGGCATTGGAAAAACCACTTTAGAGAAATGTGTGATTTTTGCGAATGAACATAATATCTCCATGTTTGATGTGGTGAGCAGGGCTGCAGAGTTTGGATTTAAAGCAGGCACATTAGAGGCCTTACAAAATTTTGTAACGATGATTCGTTATTTCCAAAGTATGTTAACTGATAAAAATGCTTATGATGTTGCGGTTCAAGTAGGAAAACATACCAATTTAGTAAAAGAGTTATTCAGCGATAAAACTACAGAAGGTTTAGCTCGCTATGAAAATATTCAAGAATTATTAAACTCCATTAAAGAATGGACAGAAAGTCCTAGCAATGATGATGGCGAATTGGGTGATAAAACTTTAGGCGCTTATTTACAACAGATCACATTATTAACCGATGCAGATGATGATAAAGAAAATAATGATGTAGTAAAATTAATGACCATTCATGCCGCAAAGGGTTTAGAGTTTGGTTGTGTGTTTATAGGTGGGGTAGAAGAAACACTTTTTCCAAATGCAATGAGTATTAATACCAGAGAAGAACTCGAGGAAGAACGCAGACTATTTTATGTTGCCATAACAAGAGCTAAACAAAGACTATGGTTAACTTATTCTAATTCTAGATACCGTTTTGGTCAATTGGTACAAAACGAGCCCAGTCGATTTATTGAAGAAATGCCAGAAGACAATGTAGACAAATCTTATGCTGGTGGTGGTGCGAGAAATAATTCCAATACCGATTGGGGTGGAGCATATGAAAGAATGCAACGTGGTTTTAATTACAGAGACACCGCTCAAGCAGAAAAAAAATACGGAGCAGCTCCCAATAAAAAACCAGCAACAAGTAAGCCAGAATATTTACCCATTATACCTCCAACTACTAAAGTGACTGCACATATTCCATCGGCTGATTTTGTTGCAAGCGATACTTCAAATTTAGAAGCTGGTCAAAAAGTAGAACACCAAAAATTTGGTTTTGGAAATGTAACAAGTATAGAAGGTTCTGCACACAATCCTGTTGCTACCATTCAATTTGAAAAAAACGGGGAGAAAAAAATAATGTTGAACTATGCGAAGTTGAGGATTGTTGGTTGATTTAATTTTTATACTTCGCCACCCTTAGCCCACTATCGGAATTTATTTGCTTCATTATGGGTTTATATAAGCCACCATTGGGTTGTGGCAGCAAAATTGTTCCTGGTAAAAACAAAAAGCTTTCGGGTGGTGGTGGCGGCACTGTTGGTATTGGTGTTCTTTCAATTACGGGCGCGTTATTTTGAGTTGAGTTGCTATTAATTGATTCAGCAGTATTGCTATTTGAATTTGCATTAGCGGGTGTTGAGCCAGCGGTAGTTGTGTTTGAAGAAGCAACTATCGGCTTTTCTTCATAAGCTACTCCAGTAATAAATTGTTGCAAAACACCCATTTGTGGCCGATCGGTTTGTGCCAATGGATAAACCGATAATGGATTACCACTCCATCTTTTTCCTGAAGCCCAATAATTAGCAGCAACATTATTATAATTGAGGTAACGAAGAAAATTTTCCATCAATTTCAACCATCGAGGATCGGTATCTGGTGCACCAAATGCACCTACTATTCCTTTTTTATTATTGTCTTTTAACCAATTTACAAATGGCATGACTCTTTTTATTCCTGTACTATCTTCCACTTTACTTTGTTCATAGGAATAGAGGTATTTACCGGTGAAATCTAGGTCGAAAAAGCAATGTGCATTGTAAATAATCTTATCAGAGGGGTCTTTTAAATTTTTAAGATTATCGCTGTATTCCTTCCAGCTTTCCGATGCTGCATAATTTTCGCCAGCAATAATAATATAGTTTCTTTTATCTGCTTCTCTGATAGAATTAATGGCCTGTTGCGCTGTAGTAAACCAATCAAATCCTTGCATTTCATGCGGCTCGGTCATAATTTCATAGCCGTAAATATTTTGATATCCCGAAAATGCATTCACCAATCTATTCCATACATCTGCATAGTCTGCCCTGCTTACCGAAAAGGAGCCAATCAAATAATCAATTCCATATTTTCTGTACCTACCCAAATTATGCATGCTTATAATCACTTGCATACCTTTATTAGAACACCAAGTAACTACTTTCTTCATTTCACCGATCTCCTGAAAATCCAAGTCTCCTCCTAAATCTTTCTGAACACGCTCCCATCTAAATGGAATGGTTACTAGTTTAAATCCTTTTTTATAGAAATAGTCAACTTCCTCTTCGGTTGGATAGCTATAATGGTTGTTGAGTGTTCCAGGAATGTTATTCTCACCCATTTCTCCTCCACAGAGGTTAATACCAAGATTAAACCCGGTCCCCTGAGAAAAGCCAGAGCCCTGCGCTTTACTTAAAGTGATTAGTACAAAAAGAAATATAACAGTTAAAAAGCTACGCATGGTCGATTTTGAGTAGATCCGTATAATTTATAACGCAAAATCAGCCTATTTATTGAGTAGATTGTCGATATCCGTAAAAATAAGGCCCGATTTAGCCGTTTCGGCTTGAGCGAACTAATGCCTCGCGAGAATTGTTTATTTTTGTACTTTACAATAGCATCGATAAAAATAGTCGTTTATGATTCAAACAGGCAACCCGATAATCAGTATTTATACCGAAATGACACCCAATCCAGAGACCATGAAATTTGTGGCCAATAAGTTATTGTACCCAGGTAAAAGCATAGACTTTGGGGATGAAACTTTGGCAGGACCCTCTCCTTTGGCTAAAGAGTTATTTAGTTTCCCTTTTATAAAGGCTGTGTTTATTGCAAGCAATTTTATTACGCTTACTAAAACAATTGATACCGAAGACTGGCAGGATGTAATTCCTACTATCAAAACATTTTTGAAAGAATACCTCGAAAATGGCGGAGTTGTGGTAAATGATGATGAAGTAGCAAAAGTAAAACAAGAAGCTACCAATACGGTGAGTGCTGATGATGATGATATAGTAAAAAGAGTGAAGGAATTATTAGAGAACTATGTAAAGCCGGCTGTTGAAATGGATGGTGGTGCTATTCAATTTAAAAGCTACAACGATGGAGTTGTAAACCTCATGCTGCAAGGTAGTTGTAGCGGATGCCCTTCTTCCATGATTACTTTAAAATCTGGTATAGAAGGAATGATGAAACGCATGATTCCAGAAGTAAAAGAAGTGGTTGCAGAAGCTGAATAAGCTATCATGAATAAAGAAGCTATAGTTATTTCAATTGAGCGTGCTTATCAAAATCTCATCAATTATATTGAAGGTTTGGATGAACGTGCTTTTTTATTGGCGGCTGAGGACAAATGGTCGGCAGGAAAGCAATTGGATCATATGATCAAAAGTGTTGCTCCTGTAAACATGGCCATGGCCTTGCCCAATTTCATTCCCGCCCTTTTATTTGGCAAAGCCAATAGGTCCTCTAAAACATATGAGGAATTAGTAGCAAAATACAAATCTAGACTAGCCGATGGAGGAAAAGCACCTGCAAAATTTGAACCTCCTTTTGTTCCTTTTGAAGACAAAAATAAATTGATCAATCGGTTGAATCAATTGGTAAAAGCATTGTGTAAAAAAATCAATCGAAGTTCAGAAGAGGATTTGGATAAAAACATTTTACCCCATCCATTACTCGGTAAACTGACTTTGCGCGAAATGCTTTATTTTACAGCATATCATGCGGCTCATCATCAAGCATCGATAGAGCAAGCGATAGCGCTGAATGAAAAACACCATTCATAAAATAATTATTAATTATTGGGATGCATTAATTGCGTCTTCTTTGGTATTCGTACTCATTTTGTTGTTTACGCAGCACAGCGGTATTGGAATTTCACCAGATTCAGTGCAATATCTAAGTGTTGCCAATCATATAGTAGAACGATTTTCTTTTACCGATTTTAACAACGAACCATTTGTATTGTTTCCACTTGGCTATCCTGTTTTTTTAGTCTTGATAAAAATTATTTTTCCTTTTTCGCTAACTACGTTCTTGCCAATTTTAAATGCATTGATTTTTTCTGCAATACTATTTTGTTGTTCCGCTATTCTTAGAGAATCAATTAAAATGAATGGCCTTGCTCGATTATTGGTTTTATTGTTGATTGCATGTAGCCCTGTATTATTAGAAGTGTACACCATGATCTGGTCGGAAACTTTATTTATTTTGTTCAGCATATTTTTTGTGATGGCTGCAAAAAAATACCTGCATCAATCATCTATAGCTAACTTGTTGTTGTTAGCATGTATCGCTGCAATTGGGTTTTCGATACGTTATGTGGGAGTTGTAATTGTACTTACGGGAGTTATTTTAATATTGCTTACTCCTCATTTAAGATTTAAACAAAAATTATTGCATGGGTTATTATTTGGAGTTATTGGAAGTTCAATGGCAATGATAAACCTCTTACGAAACTCAATGGTATCAGGTACTTATACAGGTGTTCGTCAGAAAGCCATAAGAGGATTATGGGAAAATTTACAAGATGTTGGGAGAGTGATTGCGTATTGGTTGCCAATTGAAGAAGCGCAACATTATCTTGCAATAGTACTAGTGCTTTTCTTATTGCTAACCACATTAATCTTAGTTGTTTATCATTGCATACAAGCCCAATATTATGATCGCTATTCAACCATAATTGCTTTATTTTTTTTGGTATATATTTTTTTTATGTTGATCGCGGCATCTGTTTCTCGTTTTGAAACATTGAGTAGCAGATTATTGTCGCCAATATTTATTCCGATTATTTTGTTGATGACTTTTTTTGTTTCTGGTTTGATGATTGGAAAAATAAAAACAGTACGTGAATTTATTGTTTTGACTTTTTTAGGGATTTATGGTTTTGTACAATACCATCAATTCAAATTGAATATAGATACTTTGGAAGGCGTAAGCACTGCAGGAATACCGGGCTACAGTGAAAATCAATGGACCCAATCTCCCATAGTAGCTTATATTAAAAATGATGTGAAAAAATATCAGTCCATTGTTTTTACCAACGCCAATGATGCATTGTATTATTTAACCGGAATTAATACAGTAGCATTACCGCATAAAGACATCCCAAAAGAAATAGCTCAATTTAAATCCAATCAGCATTTTTTCTTGATTTGGTTTTTCTATGGTGAAAACAACGATTTGATTGATCTTGTATTTATTCTTCAACAAAAAAAACCGATTGCCAGTTGGCAATTTAAAGATGGAATTATTTACTGTTTTTGATGCGTTTGTTCAAGGACTCAAAGCAACAGGCCCGATTGAATTCGTTGCTGTACTAGCAGGTATTGTATCTGTTTGGTTTAGCAGAAAGGAAAATATTTTGGTATATCCAGTGGGCCTGGTAAATACAATTTTTTATATCTATTTGAGTATTAAAGGAAATTTATTGGGAGAAGCCAGTGTAAATTTTTATTACTCAGTGATGAGTATTTATGGTTGGATATTATGGTCTAAAAAAGACAAGAGCAGCGCTGCACCAGTTTTACTTATTAGTTTCAGTAATCGCAAGGAGTGGTTGCAACAATTAATATTCTTTGGCGTATTTTATGTATTCATTTTTTCTGCACTCAGTTGGCTCAAACAATCTTTTGCACCAGAGGCCATTCCATGGGCCGATGCATTGGCCAGTGCAACGGCTTATACAGGCATGTGGCTGATGGCCAGAAAAAAAGTAGAGAGTTGGATCTGGTGGATAGCAACAAATATTGCTTCTATTCCGTTATACTTTATCAAAGGATATGTATTTACCAGTGTACAGTTTTTAGTACTCTTGATTTTAGCCATTGCAGGATTGATTAGCTGGCAACAAAAAGCAAAACATGCAACCCATTAAAAAGATTGTGATTATCGGGCCAGAGTCTACCGGTAAAAGTACCCTCTGTACTTTATTGGCCGATCATTACAAAACCGAATGGTGCAGTGAGTTTGCCAGAGATTATTTATTAAGCAATGGAATGGATTACAGCGCAGCAGATTTAGTATCCATTGCAAAGGGTCAGTTAGCATTGGAAGATGAAGTAACCGCAACAATCAAAAACCCTCCCTTGCTTTTTATAGATACTGATATGTATGTAATGAAAGTATGGAGCGAATATGTTTTTAGGGAATGCGATTTTTTTATTCTCGATCAAATAGTAAAAAGAAAATACGATCATTATTTACTCTGCAATATTGATCTGCCTTGGGTAAAAGATGAATTGCGCGAATACCCCGACGAAAAACCAAGAATTGAATTATTCAATATTTACAAAGACTTGCTCATCAATCAATCTATTCCTTGGACCATCATTAGTGGCAATTATGAAGAGCGGCTGGCTAAGGCAATTGAAACTGTTAATGCGTTAATTGATTTCTCTTCTTAGTTTTGTATATTTGATTATGCCAAGAAAATTTGTAGATACCAGTATTATTGAAATACGAAATATGGAGAAGGATGGGAATATTGACCGTTCCTTTTGGCATTCAAGTACTATTCAAGAAAGACTAAAGGCTGCTGCTACTATGATCAGTGTTGCATTTCAAGAGCCAAATTTTTTGAAACGAAAAGTTGATCGTACTTATATACAGATGAAAAAAAGGGATTTATGAATTTGCTTAACGAGGATTTTCAGGATTTCATTACAGCTTTAAATAAATATGGAGTGAGATATATTCTTGTAGGTGGATATGCTGTAGTTGTTCGAGGATATAGTAGATCTACTGGAGATATGGATGTATGGATAGAAAAGTCCGAAACAAATTATGAATGCTTTTTAGAAGCAATACATAATTTCGGTATACCTACAGAAGCTATTCCAAAAGTTAAATTTTTTTCAACAGCATTTGATGTATTTGCGTTTGGCAAACCACCTTATGCAATAGAAATAATGACAGCTGTTAAAGGGTTGGATTTTGAATCTACTTACAATAAAGCAACTTGGGAAGAAATTGATGGAATAAAAATAAAAGTGATTCATTTAAATCATCTTATAAAAGCCAAAAAAGCTGCTGGAAGAAACAAAGATTTAAATGATATAGAAAACTTACCTCAGGGAGACTAAGTTTTTGTTGCTCATATCTAACGAATAATTGCTTGCAAGTCTTCATCATCTTCAATGTTTTGCATTTGATGCACGATCTGTGGATACCTCCAAGAAACCCTTCTGCTCATGGGTTTAACCGAAAACTTTTTGGGATTGGGTAAGCAGGCAATGATCATTGCCGATTCGGCACGGCTTAGTTTTTTGGCTGATTTATGAAAATAGTTTTGGGCTGCTGCTTCAATGCCAAAAATACCTGGGCCCATTTCAATTGTATTGAGATATACTTCTAAAATTCTTTTCTTGCCCCAAATCAATTCGATCATAACTGTAAAATACAGTTCTGGTACTTTGCGAATGTACTTGGTAATATATCCTCCCTGCCAGAGAAATACATTCTTTGCCGTTTGTTGTGTAATAGTGCTGGCACCTCCACCCAATGGTATTTTAGATTTTTTGTTTTTCTTTTTTGGCTTGAGGCTTTTCTCAATAGCATCCCAATCGAAGCCGCTATGATCGGGGTAAGATTGATCTTCACTGGCAATAGCGGCTAATTTAACGTTATAGGAAATTTGATTCCAGGAAACATAATCTCTTTTCAACCCATAGCCAAATGCATTGCTGATTTGAGTAATGGTAATGGGCGGCATCAACCATTTACAAATAAATAAATACACTGTAGAGCTGAAAAACAAAATCAAGAATAACTTACCAATGAATCGTATGGTTCTTTGAAAAATGTTTTTGTTGCTGCTTGCCATAAAAGAAAGTTACAATAAAATTTAATGCATCTTTATCGCATCACCATAATTGAGCACACCCCATGCAAGCACAACACCAAAACCAATTAAGATTAATCCAGAAATTTTATTAATGATGCGCAAATTATGTGGTGTTAATTTTGATCGGAGTTTGCCTGCAACCGCTACTTTGGCAATATCACTCAATAAAACAAATACCAAGCAAGTAATAAAAACGGTGAACTTATAATTCACTGGATTGGGTGTACTGGCAGCATCGCCTACAATTGCGGCGGTCCAGGCAAACCAAAATATAAAAACACCAGGGTTTAAAATATTCATGAAATAGCCCGACAAAAAAATACCGGCTAAATCTCTTTTTCTAAACTTCTTCTCTATTAAATTATTGTCTTGGTCGGTCGCTACTTTCTTAAAGAATAAAGTATAAATACCCACCACTACTAAAAATGCACTTCCCGTTAATGCAATTTCCTTACTATGGTTTAATGCTGATGTAAATAGGGTAGTAAAAAAATTACAGATCAATACCAATGTAATATCACTTGCCGAAACACCGGCAACAAATGTATATCCCGCTTTATGTCCGTTATTTACACTTTGTTTGATAATAGCAAATATGATTGGACCTACTGAAATACTGAGCAGTAATCCTAAAACCAATCCTTTTAATATGGCTGCTGTTATCAATCAAAATAATTTATGCACGAGATCGCTCGGCTTGTTTCTTAACTGGGTTGGCTAAAAAATGTTGCCAGTCTGCCAACATGGTTCCTTTTAATACTCGGGGAAATTTATGTTGTCCGCCCACTTTTCCTTTAGAACGCATAAAATCCATAAAATGTTTTTCACTCAATACTTCTAATCGAACTTCTTTTAAAGCGCTTTTTCTTTCCACCGCATAATCATCGTTCAATTCATTCAAACATTCGTCAATATATTTTCCCAATGCAACTGAATCTACTGCATCATCACAGGCAACATACCATTGATGTCCGAAAAAATTACCGATAGGTATTCCTGCTACTGTAAATTCTGGAATACAAATATTGAATTTTTCTCCTGCCATTTGAATGGCCTTGTTCATATTATCTACACTCAAATGCTCTCCTACCAAACTCAGGAAATGTTTGGTTCTTCCAGTAATGATAATTTCTGAACGTTCTTTATCTACAAAACGAATGGTGTCTCCAATTAAATAACGCCATGTTCCTGCAACCGTGCTAATCAACAATGCATAATCCTTTCCCTCCTCTACTTCATGCAACATCAATGCCTCTGGCTTTTCAATCATTTCTCCATCAGATGTAAAATTAATATCATCAAAAGGTACAAACTCTAAAAAAATATGTTCGTTGGTAACTAATCTCATGCCTTGTGCATACTGCCGATCTTGATAAGCAATAAAACCTTCACTTGACAAATAGGTTTCAATATATGTGATGGGCTTGCCTAATAATTTTTCAAATCCTTTTTTATAGGGCTCAAAACTTACACCTCCATGCACAAAAAAAGCAAGGTTGGGCCATAGCTCATGAATATCACTGAGTTTATATTTTTCAATAATTTGCTCTAAACACAATTGAATCCAAGCGGGTACACCAACTAAGCAGCCAATATCCCATTGAGGTGCATTGTCTACAATCTCTTTGATTTTTTTATTCCAATCTTTTTGTTTGGCTGTTTTTTTTCCTGGCTTGTAAAATGGCTGAAACCAAAATGGTGCTTTCTTTACCGTAATACCACTTAGGTCTCCCGCATAATAGCCTGCACCTTTTTGTAATTCGGTACTACCGCCTAATGTTAACCATCCTCTGCTTAAGGAAGTAAAAGGGAAATTTTCATAAGACCGCAAACTCAACAATTGCTTGATCATTACAATTTTATTTCCTTTTAATAAATCGTTGGTGATAGGAATATACTTGCTAGCAGATTCACTTGTGCCACTACTTAAAGCATAGTATTTGATTTTTCCTGGCCAGCAGATGTCGGATTGCCCTTCGATGGTTTTATGCCACCATTGATCGTAGATGGTATTGTAATTAAAAGTGGGAACGAGTTCCTGAAATTTTTTACCAGGATGTTTGCTGACTAAAATATCATCAAAACGATATTGCTGCCCAAATGAAGTGAAGCGCGCTTTCTTCAATAATTTTTTCAACACTTTTAATTGATCTCTTCGCAGGTTGTTCTGAGGCAAACGCAAAGCTTTAAGTATTGAATTAGGCAATTTAATATCAATGATAGACATCGTTAGAACGAACAGTTTAGCAGGTACGAAACTAAAACAAATGCCCAATATTTAAGCATTCTATTCTAAATATGGGTCGAAGCGCCATTATTTCAGTGATTTTTTAACAATGCAATTGATTTTAAGCCGCTAATAGCTATATTTAATAGCTTTCTAACCAGCCAATGGCTTTTTCCAACGTAATATTTATTGACAAATAAATGCATAGAAAGATAAAAATGATATTGATAGCTGCTGCTGTTTTTATTGGTGCTTGCCCCTTTAAAATGTTGCATCACTATATTTCCCAAATAATAATTTTCAAATCCTGCATCAGTCAATTTTTTACTGAGATCTATATCTTCTCCATACATAAAAAATTGCTCATCAAACGCACCAACCGATTTTACCAATTGGGTTCTAGCCATTAAATAGGCACCAGCAAGTATGGCTACAGGATGAACTTTGTCTTTATCTAAATTTCCCAAAGCATATTTGTTGAAAAAACCTGAGCGGGGAAAAAGATGGGCAATTCCACACAACTTAAAAAAAGATGCCATCGGGGTAGGAAAAGACCTCTTACTCTCTGGCAAAAACTGGCCCCTTTTGTTCACCATTTGAAGTCCCAATGCCCCTACAGAAGGGTGTTTGTACAAAAAATCCAAAGACCCTTTTAATGCGTCAACTGGTAAAATTGTGTCTGGATTAAGAAATAAAACATGTGCACCTTTGCTAATGGCAATAGCCTTGTTATTGGCTTTGGAAAAGCCCTTGTTCTCTTTATTTTCAATCAAAATTATGGAAGGAAAAAGCCGTTTAACATCCGCTATTTCAGCCTCATTGTATTCATTATCCACTACAATAATTTCACTACTAATCTCGTGAAGTGCCGTCAGCACAGATTGAATGCAGGGAATCAAATAATGATATACTTTGTAATTCACTATGATAACAGACAGTTCCAAATAATCCTAATTTCGTCAAAGATGCGGAAACCTCGTTAAAAATTACTATTTCAAATCAAGTAGGGTTACTTTTGCCCCATGTTAAAAAATACGCTATTAAAAGCTACTGAGGCTGGGGCTGCCGAATTAAAACGTTTTTTCAACGGCAGTTTTGTAATCAGCAATAAAGAAGGAATCAATAATCTGGTTACCGAAGCCGATCATGCTGCTGAAAAAGCCATCATGCAAGTAATTCAAACCGAATACCCCGATCATTATATTTTGAGTGAAGAGAGCGGAGAAATTGTTCAAGATTCTAGTTACAAATGGATTATCGACCCTATTGATGGAACAGTAAATTTTGCCAATGGTATACCAATTTGTTGCGTTAGCATTGGTTTAGAACAAGATGGAAAAATGATTATGGGTGCTGTGTATAACCCAATAATGAACGAATTTTATTTTGCTGAAAAAGGATTTGGTGCTACGCTTAATAACCAAAAAATTGAAGTAAGTAAAAAAACAGCAGTCATTAAAAGTTGTTTGGTTACAGGATTTCCATACACTTATTTAGATGAACCCAATGGACCGATTCAGGTATTTGAAAAATTAATTAGAAAGGGAGTTCCTGTGAGAAGATTGGGTAGTGCCGCCATTGATTTATGTTGGGTTGCTGCCGGAAGATTTGATGGATTTTATGAACACAATTTACAGGCCTGGGATAGTGCTGCAGGATTTTTAATGGTAGAAGAAGCTGGAGGAAAAGTAACCGATTTTAATGGCTATTATTATTCTCCATATCAACCTCATTTAATAGCTACCAATGGAAAAATTCATGATGAATTGTTGGGAATTGTAAATGGTGCAAATTTAAAAGACCCCGAATAAATAACATATAACAATGGAAGAAAGAACAGAAATAGCAGCCTTAGGTGAATTTGGATTAATCGATCATCTAACAAAAAACAATGAAATTAAAAATGCTTCATCGGTATTGGGTATTGGGGATGATGGTGCCGTGATTGATCATTTTGGAAAACAAACTGTTATTAGTACCGACCTCTTAATTGAGGGCGTACATTTTGATTTAATGTATTCTCCACTCAAACATATAGGGTATAAAGCAGTAGTGGTAAACCTGAGTGATATTTATGCAATGAATGCTATACCTACTCAAATTACCATGAGCATTGGTATTAGCAATCGCTTTAGTGTAGAGGCTTTGAGCGAATTATATGAAGGTGTATATTTTGCTTGTGAAAAATATGGAGTAGATTTAATTGGAGGAGATACTACCACTTCTCCTAAAGGATTAATAATTTCAGTAACAGCTATTGGTGAAGTTGCACCAGATCAATTTGTAAAAAGAAGTACCGCACAAAAAGGAGATTTAATTTGTGTAAGTGGCGATTTGGGTGGAGCTTTTTTAGGATTAACTTTAATGGAAAGAGAAAAGAAAATCTATTTAGAGAACCCTGCTATTCAACCCGATTTAGAAAATGAAACTTATGTGGTTGGCAGATTGTTAAAACCAGAAGCCAGAAAAGACATCATCGAATTTTTTACCGCTAATCAAATTATTCCAACCTCAATGATGGATGTAAGCGATGGTATTAGTAGTGAAGTATTGCATTTATGCAAGCAGTCTAATTTGGGTTGTGTGATTTACGAAGAAAAATTACCCATACATGAAGACAGCAGACATGCTGCTTATAAATTTGGGCTCGACCCAACAGTATGTGCATTAAATGGAGGCGAAGATTATGAATTGATTTTTACGTTGAAACAGGAAGATCATGATAAGATCGTATTGAACGAAGAGATCAGTGTGATTGGCTATACTACTGATATTGAAGCAGGATCAAAATTGCATACAAAGGGAGGAAATATATTTAATATTACTGCACAAGGTTGGAATGCATTTAATCAATAAGTTTCAACAATAAAAGGAATGAGAAAAAAGTGTTTATTTTTTTTATTGTTTTTTGGAGTATTATTTTTAACACAGGCTCAGCAACAAAATTTATTGACAAAAAAATTGGCGCCCCAACAAATGCGTTCAGATATGGATTTATTAAAAAAAATCCTTGAAGCCAATCATCCCAGTTTATATTGGTATGCTTCTAAAGATAGTTTAGATGAATTTTACAATAATATATATTACTCTTTAAAAGATTCATTAACTGAATTACATTTTAGAAATAGAGTAGGTTCTTGGGTAACTGCAATCAAATGCGGACACACTTCCGTGAGACTATCTAAAAAGCTATCAAAGGAATTATCAAAAAACAAACTACCTCAATTTCCATTGCAATTAAAAGTATGGGAAGATAGTATAGTGGTTTTGGGTAATGCTTATTCAACAAATTCTACTATTAAAAGAGGAACCATAATTGCAGGCATCAACGGATTATACAATCAGCAAATTAGGGATTCAATTTTCAATATTATTTCAACTGATGGAAATTCTATCAATCATAAAAACCAGGTATTGAGTAATTCATTTCCTTACTGGTACAATACAGTTATTGGTAGAGATTCTGTTTATACCATTAATTACTTCGATAGCTTGGGTAAACTACAGACAACGCAGTTAAAAAGTTTTGTATCTATTCAAACACCAAAACGGTCAAGTGCACAAAATATCAATAGAACTGTTCTGCCAAAACCAGATTCCGCACGGGTAAATCAGGTTATTAGGGAGCAACCAAAAAAAATGAGTAAGCATCAAATAATGCAATTATCCAGAAGATCCTTGTTAATAGATACGGCCAATCATATTGCAATTATGCGTTTGAATACTTTCAGTAGGGGCTCGTTAAAGCAATTTTTTAGACGTAGTTTTCGTTCTTTAAAAGAGCTGGAAATAAAGGATCTGGTTATAGATTTAAGAAGCAATGGTGGTGGAAAAGTAGAAAACAGTACCCGATTAACTCAATACCTAATCAATCGTTCTTTTAAAATTGGAGATAGTGTTGTGGCATTGAGCAGAAAATTTGAATATGGCAGGTACATTCGCCCATCATTTATTTATTGGCTTTCTATGAATTTTGGTGGAACAAAAATGGATGACGGTAAAATTCATTATCGGCGTTATGAAAAACATTTTTTTGATCCAAAAGAAAGAAATCATTTCAATGGAAGTGTTTTTCTTTTACAAGGGGGGGCTAGTTTTTCTGCTGCAACCATGTTTATTGCAGCATTAAAGGGGCAAGAAAAAGTAACTGTTTTGGGAGAAGAAACAGGGGGCGGTTATTATGGTAATTCGGCTATGCATATACCTATGATTGTTCTTCCAAATAGTAAATTGAGGGTTGGCTTACCCATGTATCGTTTAGTAATGGATAAAAATAGGCCGAAGGGAAATGGAATAATTCCTGATATAATTATCCCGCCCTCTTCTTTAGCCATTAAAGCTGGGGTTGATCTTAAAATGAATCGGGTGATGGAATTAATTAATACTCCAATAAAAAAGTAAATCATGAAACAATTAACACTGTTTTTATATTAGCTGATATGCCAAAAAAAATTGTTTGTTTTTGCCTTATTCTTTTTTGTTTTTTATATGCTACTGCACAAAAACAAAAAAAGCCTTATGTAACTGGAGCTGCTTATTTTGATTCATTAAAAAGTCAAAAGCCCTCTATTAAACCAACTGGTGATTTTGATCAGCGATTTTCTTTTATTGATGACAATAATAAAGAAGTAAATATCTGGGGGTATCGTATTGGCTTATTGGTGAATGATAGGTATAAAGTAGGTATTGGTGGATATACTTTCAAAGCCAATTTTGATGCAAAAAAAGATAGCGCTAGAATAAGAACCAGAACCGTTACCAATATCAGTCAGGTTAGTCAATCTGTTTATTTTGGCACTATGTATTTAGAGCCCTATCTGATTAGAAGAAGGCGCTGGGAGATGAGTTTAATAATGGAACTTGGCTATGGGTCTGCTACCATTGATTCTACCAATACCAATAAAGTGTATGTTGGAAGAAATACTACAACAACTAATACTAATGTAACAATAAAAGAGCCATTTGTGCCAATTGGAATGGGTTTATCGTTTAACCTTATTATCCCCGATAAAAAAGGATGGCATTTCTTAACTTATTTTGGTTTAAATGCGATTGTTGGGATGCGCACTGTTATTTTAGATAGTGACTTCAAAGAAAACTATGATGGCTTTTTTTATAGTCTTGGAACTGCTATTTATATAGATCGGATTTTTACTGATATTTCTGGGAAGAAAAAAAAGAAACAAGTTGTTTCTACTAATTAAACATTGCTCTTTTTGGCCATAAAAAAACCGAAGTAATTGCTTCGGTTTTTTTATTGAATTAATTTGAATTAGTGTTTTTCTCCAACCACACATTTTTCTTTGATCTCATGAAAATCATCGTGTGCTTTAGTAATCAAGACCGTTAATTCTTTATCAGATTTTTTAGCTTTAACACCAGCTTCAATAGCTTCGCAACTTGCCACTAATTTTTTCAAAATTGGCTTGGCAATGGCTGCATCAAATCCTTTAGGTATAGGAGCAGATTCCCAAGATTTTGCCTTTGTAGTTAATGTAGCGGCATTTTCTTTAGTAGGCTTTAGATTACCCTCTTCTGCAGGGTGAAATGTTTTACTCATTACCGAATGGAAATCTTCCATTTGTTTCCATTCTGCTTTTTGTGCAAACCCTGCTACAGATAAAAAAGCAGCGCATGCAAATAAAAATAATTGCTTCATAATATATCTTGTTTAATGAATACAAAGCTAAGGTGTAAGCGCTATCAAATAATGGCTTATTTTAAACTATTTTGTTAAAACAAGATCATTGTTTAAACAAATATAATCTGCCTGATAGCCAGGTTCTATGATTCCCGAAATGCCAGGCGTTTTTAGTACCTGTGCTGGATATACGCTGCACATATTAATAGCCTCCCCTAATTCAATACCTACTTGTTTATTTAAATTAAGAACACAACTTAGCATAGTTAAAGCAGAGCCGCTTAATATTCCATTGGCTTCATATTTATCTCCATTTAATTGATGTGGATACGGTCCATGGCCAGTATTTGTAACTGCATCTGTTATTGCAAACAATCGGTTTCCCAATTGTTTTTTGGCAATCTTGATTGCGGAAAAATCTACATGGTATCCGTCTGGTACAATACTACACATAACAGATGGGTGATTAAATATGGCACCCACCATTCCTGGTGATCGATGCTGCAAGGGGCTCATTGCATTAAATAGGTGGGTTGCCGTTTTAATTCCTCCATCAAATGCTTCCATTGCTTCATTATAAGTAGCATCGCTATGTCCGGCAGAAACAACAACACCATAAGAATGAATTAAATCAACTATTTCTTTGTTGCATATTTCTGGAGCCAAGGTAATCATGGTTATAATTCCTTTTCCATAATCGAGCAATTCTTTTACTTCGTTCAGAGAAGGCGAATAAATAAATTGAGTTAAATGAGCTCCTCTTTTTTTATCATTAATCCATGGACCTTCCACATGTAATCCGATACAACCCTTTCCACCATCAGCCCAATAAGCTTTAATCGCATCTACACAATCAAAAATAATTTTATTGCTATTGGTTGCAACGGTTGGCTGAAACCAGTAAGCTCCTCCATTAATACAATACGCTCTCAGCAAATACAATGCTTCTTTGTTCGGATGCATGCTCAATAATTGCCCGCCTGCTCCATAAATTTGCAAATCAATCAGTGCTGGAATGATGAAAGGATATACTTGCGTAGGTTGAAAATTTAACGATGTTGTTTGTATAATTGCAGTTACTATATTATTTTCTATAAGCAGTGTTGAGTCTTCATACCAGCGTTTCCCACTATATATTTTATGGGCAGATAGATAAGTTGGATTATTCATTATCGATGATAGAGTTGGTAATTGTAAAATGATCGGCATCTTTCCAAAAAGGAAAACGCGTTCTGATTTCGTTTAATTTTTCTTTGCTGAGTTCCTGTGTAAAAATACTTTCGAGATTAGCTTCTGTATACAATACTTCTCCCAGAGGATCAATCAACACGCTATCACCACTGTGTTCTATATTATTACCATCATTACCTACTCTGTTCACTCCAATAACATAACATTGGTTTTCTATGGCTCTTGCTATTAATAGAGATTTCCATGCATGGCTTCTTCTTGCTGGCCAATTGGCTACATACAGCAATACATCATACTCGGGCTCTTCGCCAGAACTTTGTCTTGCCCAAACAGGAAAACGCAGATCGTAACAGACCTGTGTATTTATTTTCCATCCATTTACACTGGTGATTAATCGCTTAGTACCTGCAGTATAAAATTGATCTTCGCCCGCAAATGCAAATCGGTGTCGCTTATCGTATACTCCTACAACACCATTGGGTAAAACCCATAATAAACGATTGTAGTAATTGTTTTTTTCTTCTATAATTAGGCTTCCAGTTAAGATGATTTTTTTTGTTGCTGCAATTCGTTTCATCCATTCAACTGTTGGGCCATCCATTTTTTCGGCCAATTCGGCTGGCTTCATACTAAAGCCTGTTGAAAACATTTCAGGTAAAACAACCAAATGAGATAGTGTTGTAATAGACATTATTTTTTCCTCAAACATGGCCAAATTTGCCTGCTTATCTTCCCATTGTAAATTGGCTTGAATTATTGTTACTGTTAAATTACTCATGTATGCAAATTAATGAATTCGGTAAGCAATTTGAAATGAACCATATCGGTGTGATTTGGTTTGTGATAGCGTTTCTTTAGATTGATAAATGTACTCTATCCTTCCCGTAAACCTCCCCGATGCATAACACACACCCAATGTTTGTTGATACATGAATGTTGAAGGGCTTTGAGTTACTTGCATGGAACCATTATTAAAAACACCTCCTTGCAAAGTTGCATTGTATGCCTGTGCAATTATTTGTGGGTAGAAATATCCAAAGAATTCGTACCCCCTTTCTGACTTTTCTTTGTTAGTACTTAAACGTGCATTCCATAAAGCGGATTGAGCGTTTTTTTCAAAAGCACCACAAACAATCATTGCACCTATTTTGGCATTGGTGTAAGTTGTTCCTAAATTCACTTGCATCACCGGCATTAATTTTATACCATTCTTTTCTGCAATTGTAGATGCATATGTAGCGCCAATATCTATTCCGAAGGCATTTTCAATTTGGTATTTCCAGCCAGTAAATTTAGCAAAACCAAGCCATCCATGATAGGTGTTTTGTAAGCCCTCTCCCCAAGCAGTTGGGCCCACCAAACCCAAACTACCATTGAGTTGTATCAACCTGTCTTTTTTTAAGAATTGTGTTTGTGCATAATTTAAATACAAGTATCCACAATAAGCTCGATCAATATCTGCAGGGTTTTTTGTTTCTCTTTTTAGTGGTGTGAAAATTTTTTGGCCTAATTCAAATGAATGAATTTTCTTTTTCCCTTGTTGATCTTTTACAAATGCATAGCTCAACATAAAACCATTGGTATAATAGGCATCATTTAAATTGAAAAGGTATGCGTCATTTTCTGTTTTAAAAGAAAATTCTTTAGAATAATTTGTGGATTTGTCTTGCGCAAAACTATTTAGGGCTAACAAAAAAAATGCGATGATATTTAGGTATTGCTTCATTTACTTTTTAGCCGATTCGGCTCTTATATTTTTGATCAACTCTAGAATCAATGCCGACTCATATCCTTTTTGTAATAAGTAGGCCATTGTTTTTGATTGGCGGTTAAGGTATTGTTCAGTTTTTAATAAATTCCATTTGGTTTTAACCAATTTGGCTGCCGTTTTTTGGTATTCATCTCGATCAATTTCCTTCAACCCTTTTTTAATAATATACTCACTTATTTTTTTTTGTTTGAGCGCATACACAATTTTATTAATTCCCCATTTCTTTTGTCTGAAATATCCTCCCACAAAAAGTTTTGCATAACGCTCCTCATTGAGGTAATCTTCTTCAATTAATTGACTTATTAATTGCTCCACTACTGCTTTTCGCAATCCCAAGTTATAGGCTTTTTCTTTCACTTCTGCATGACATCGCTCTTGATAGCCACAGTAGTGCTTCAGTTTCATAAATGCCTGTTCTGGTGTTGGGGTAGATTTAGGTTTGAACAAGTCTTTCTTTTTTTAGTTAAAGTAGGTATATTTGTTAGGGGTTCAAAATAACTTCATTTATATCGTCTTTAATTAGAGACCACTTAGAATGCTATGGCTGCACCAAAACTCAATGTTTGTTTAATTGACGACGATAAAATTTATCAATTTACCGCCCGCAAAATATTGGAATCTACCGGACTGGCTAAAAATATTCTTTCTTTTTACAATGGCAAAGAAGCAATTGGCTTTTTTCAGGAAAAGCAAAATAATAGTAAAGAAGAATTACCAGATGTGATTTTCTTGGATATTAACATGCCCGTGATGAATGGTTGGCAGTTTTTAGATGAATACCAGAAACTAAACAATTCACTCAAAAGCGCCATTACTATTTATATGGTTAGCTCTTCGGTTGACGACTGTGATATACAAAAGTCTAAGGAATATAGCACTGTAACCGAATACATTATTAAGCCCATTAACCGGATCAGGTACCAGCAATTGATTGAACAGCTCAATAGAGCCTAGTTTTTCTCTAATTCACATCCAACCCACAGTTCTATACATTTAAAAAAATGGTGCTATTTTGCTAACAGAATCTTACAATTTTACTGTAGGTTTGTTGAGTATAAAACGCTTTTATGAAATTTATTGTTTCTTCCTCTTCCTTATTAAAACACTTGCAACAAATTAGCGGTGTTATTAATGCCAATACGGTTTTACCCATTTTGGAAGATTTTTTGTTTGAGATTCAAGACAAAAAACTCAATGTAGTAGCAACTGATCTTGAAACCGTAATGCGGGTTCAGATGGATGTGGAAAGCAAAGCCAATGGAAAAGTGTGTATCCCAGCAAAAATTTTGTTGGATTCATTAAAAAATATAGCTGACCAGCCACTTACTTTTACTATCGATAAAAATTTCTCCATTGAAATTACCAGCGATAATGGTAAATACAAGGTGATGGGCGAAAATCCCGATAATTTTCCAAAAGAACCATCATCAGATGATACTACCAGTTTTAAAATGAGCAGTACTGCTTTATTAACGGGTATCAACAAAACTTTGTTTGCGGTAAGTGGCGATGATTTACGTCCGGCCATGACGGGGGTATTTTTTGAATTGACTAAAGAAAGTGTTCAGTTGGTAGCAACAGATGCTCATCGATTGGTTCGATATAAGCGTACCGATACACATGCTTCTAAAACAGATTCGTTCATCGTTCCAAAAAAGCCATTGAACTTATTAAAAAACGCTTTGCCTGATAACGAAGATGAATTAACCATCAGTTACAATAGCAATCATTTATTTGTTCAGCATGGTTCTACCCATATGATTTGTAGATTGATCGATGCTAGGTTCCCAGATTATAAAGTGGTTATCCCTGCCGACAATCCGTATAAACTAGTGGTTAATAAAGCTGATTTTCAAAATGCATTGCGCCGCGTAAATGTATTCTCAAATAAGAGCACCAATCAAGTTGCATTGAATATTACAGGTAGTGAATTACAAATGGCTGCACAAGATGTAGATTTTAGTTTTGAAGGAAATGAGCGCATGAATTGCCAATACGATGGAGAAGATCTTCAAATTGCGTTCAATGCGCGTTTCTTAATTGAAATGCTCAACGCTGCTGATACAGATGATATTAAAATGGAATTATCTACTGCAACCAAAGCTGGTTTAATTAAACCTACCGAACAAGCAGAAGGTGAAGACTTGTTGATGTTGGTGATGCCCTTGATGTTGAATAATTAATATTTCAATTTTTTATAAGTGAACCCTGCAATTGTATTGCGGGGTTTTTTAATGTATGTTAAATTTTATAATTGAATTATTGAATATGCTTATATACTTTTACTTCATTATAAAACTATAATATGAAAATTAAGATTATCTTCCTACTGCCATTCGTCTTAGTTCTTTTCTGTACCAGCGTTTTAGCATATTATACCAAGCCAATCAAAAAAGACATTTATCAGATAAAAGTTTATCATCTGAAAACGAATGAACAGGTAGCTGCGTTAGATCTTTTTTTACAAAACGCTTACTTGCCTGCACTACACCGATTGGGTATTAAAAATATTGGTGTTTTTAAAAATATCGGAATTGATACCGCTGCAGAAAAAACAATTTATGTATGGATTCCTATGAATTCACTAGATCAGCTTTCGCAAATAGAAGATAAACTTACCAACGATGTTGTTTACAATAATGATGGTGCTTTGTTTCTGTTGGCGCCGTTTAATTCTCCTGCATATTCTCGAATTGAATCAATCATACTTCGTGCTTTTTCGCAAATGCCTCATTATAATCAGCCATCATTCAGTGGTGCTGTGAACGAAAGAATTTATGAATTGCGAAGCTATGAAGCAGCTAGTGAAAAATTGTACCATCAAAAAGTAAAGATGTTTAATGAAGGTGGGGAAATAGCCCTTTTTAATAGACTTGGCTTCAATGCTACATTTTACGCAGAAGTTTTATCGGGCAGTCATATGCCCAACCTTATGTATATGACTAGTTTCGAAAATATAGCGAGCAGAAATGAACATTGGAAAACTTTTAGTGCAGACCCGGAATGGAAAAAGCTATCTGCGTTGCAGGAATATAAAAACACTGTTTCTAAAGCGGATATTATTTTACTGCACCCTACTGCTTATTCAGAATTATAGTGAGCGATATTACTAAACTATAATTGAATTGAATGCTAATAAACTTTTATTGAAATAATTTGTAATTTCAAGGAATATTTGCCAACCATGATCGATTCGATTGTAGCCTATTTTTCTCAAATTCCAAGTTTACACCGAGCGTTAATTTTAGCAGGTGGAATCACTTTCTTTTGGATCATTGAAGGAGCGGCACCTTTATTTGGATTTAAATACAATAAATGGAAGCATGCTTCTATCAATATCTTTTTTACATTCACTACTATTGTGATCAATTTTGCTTTTGCTTTATTGATGGTAAAAACCAGTGACTGGGCTATACAAAAGCATTTCGGCATTTTGCAATTAATTGAGTTGCCTACATGGGTATCATTGATCGGAGGTGTTTTATTACTTGATTTGGTGGGTGCTTATACTATTCATTTTGTTGAACATAAAATAAAATGGATGTGGAAATTTCATATGGTACACCATGCCGATACTCATGTGGACACTACTACTGCAAACAGACATCATCCAGGTGAGTCTGTATTTCGCGCGGTGTTTACGATTATTGGTGTAGCGCTTTGCGGTGCGCCGATGTGGGCGGTGATGTTGTATCAAAGCATGAGCGCTGTGCTCTCTCAATTCAATCATGCTAATTTAAGATTGCCTTTGGCAATTGATAATGCCTTGAGTTGGATTATTGTATCACCCAATATGCATAAAGTACATCATCATTACCAACAACCTCAAACAGACAGTAATTACGGAAATATTTTTTCTATCTGGGACCGATTGTTCGGAACCTTTAATTATACTCCAATAGAACAAGTTCGTTATGGATTGGATGTGCTAGACGATTCCACTGATGAAAAATTAGCATATCAATTAAAAATTCCTTTTGATAGGAGTATTAAAACAAATAGATAAGGTTCAGCCAACTCAATTTATCGTGAAAAACAGTATATTTATACAGCTTTTCACGTAAAGCTGAAAGCTCTAGTGATGATCAATCAAACCACAAAAGACAAAATAGAGGCACTCATAAATCGTTATGAATTATTGGCAAAGGACAACCAAACTTTATTAAAAGAGATAGCACTTGCCGAAATTGCCGAAATGGTTTATAACTCAAATGCAATAGAAAATTCAACACTAACATTAGAAGACACAGAAAGAATATTGGCAGGCGATACCGCGAGTCGTAATTTAAACGTGCGCGAAATTTTTGAGGCGAAGAGTCTCGCAAAAATTACAGAAACCTTACTTGAAAAGCCGAATCACAAACTCAACATTAAACTCATTTTAAGTTTACACAATACCTTATTTACGCATATTGATGATAAGATTGCAGGACGATTTCGCAGCGGCAAAGAATGGGTGCGAGTAGGCAATCATTTGGGTGCAAATCCAAAGTTTGCAGATACCTTAATCCAAGCATTGATAAATGATTTTAACCAAGATAAGGAAAGCTATTTTTTAGACAATATTGCACGTTTTCATGCTGAATTTGAAACCATTCACCCTTTTGTTGATGGTAATGGGCGAATGGGTAGGGTGATTATCAATTTACAGTTAATGAATGCTGGCTTACCTCCAATCATCATCCAAAACAAAAGCAAAACCACATCATACTACCCGTTGTTTACAAAATATCAAACCACCATAAAGTTTGGAGGGTTTACTTCACTTTTCGCTTTACTATTACAAGAAACATTACAAAAACGAATCACTTTGCTTACAGCAAAAAAAATTATACCACTTGCGTTTTGGGCAGCCAAAAATGGCATCAAAGCTAATGTAGCAGCCAACAAAGCAAAAAGACAAACTATTCCAGCATTTCGTATGCGTGAAAAATGGATGATCGCTCAAGAATAAGAGGATAGAACTAACTTTACACCTTATTAAATCATCCTCATGTCTCGAATCGCTATGATCCCTGCTCGCTACGCCGCTACTCGTTTTCCTGCTAAGCTCATGCAAATGCTGGGAAGCAAAACAGTGATCAGGCATACATACGACAACACCATTGCTACTGGTTTATTCAATGAAGTTGTGGTGGTAACAGATAGTGAAATTATTTTTAATGAAATAGTGAATCATGGCGGCAAAGCCATCATGAGTAAAAAAAATCATGAAAGCGGTAGCGACCGTATTGCAGAAGCCGCAGCAGATTTGGAAGTTGATATTATTGTAAATGTGCAGGGCGATGAACCATTTGTTCAAAAAGATCCTTTAGAAAAACTGCTCGCTACTTTTAGCGACCCTTCTGTTCAAGTTGCATCTTTAATGCAAGAATTAAAAGACGAAGCGTTGATCAATGATCCCAATTACGTAAAAGTTGCCGTTGACCGCAATATGAATTCCTTATTTTTTTCTCGCAGTGTAATTCCTTATGCGCGCAACAAAGAAATAAAGATCCCCTACTACGAACATATTGGGGTATATGCGTTCCGCAAAAAAGCATTACTTGATTTCACTACTTGGCCAATGACCCCTTTAGAAGCTGCTGAAAAAATTGAATGCCTTCGTTATTTAGAATATGGTATTCCATTAAAAATGGTACTCACTCAATATATGGGTGTTGAAATTGATACGCCAGAAGATTTAATTAAAGCTGCAAAATTATTATAGCTTGTCAAATAAGGCTCTTAACTTTTCGCGCGTCATTATTTTTTCCCAGTCTTTTCCCAAAGCATTCTCCCATAAGGGTTTCATGCCCATCGATACATTGATCATTTTTTCGAATTCTTCTTCACTTAATCCTTTACAAATACTTTGAGGAATTTCAATCTTATTCTTCTCCACCATATATTTAAACTCTTTCACACCTGCAGGATAATATTCTTCTAAATGATTCATTACAATACAATTGCCAATTCCATGTTTGGTGCCTAATAAATAACTCAAACCATAACTCACTGCATGCGCAACACCTACTTGAGAATAAGCAATACTCATTCCTCCTGAATAAGATGCCATCATTAATTGATCATCACATTCATCATCCCAAACGTTTTTTTCTACAAATACTTTTTGACACAATTGCAATGCTTTCTCTCCGTAACTCTTGCTGAACTCATTTAAATAAGTACCTTCTAAACTTTCTATACAATGTATATAACAATCCATGCCTGTATAGAATCGTTGGTTGGCTGGTGCTTCTTTGGTTAATTCAGGATCCAACACTATTTGATCGAAGGGAGTAAAATCTGAATTCATTCCGAGCTTACGTGTTGGTCCTGTAAGTACGGTTGTTCTGCTCACTTCTGCACCTGTTCCACTCAATGTTGGAATACCCGCTTTATAAACACCAGGCTCTTGTACTAAATCCCATCCTTGATAATCGGCAGAAGATCCCGGGTTGGTCATCATCAAAGAAACTGCTTTAGCCAAATCCATGGTAGAACCTCCGCCAATTCCAATAATACCACTCACTGTTCCAAATTCTTCTTTCAAAGATTTAGCCAATGCATCTACCTGGGTTGTTTTTGGTTCATAGGTTACATCGGTCATAATCACTTTATCTTTCCCGCGAAGAGGAATTCTATTCAACAACGGTTTGCCGTCAAAAAAATGATCTACTAAGAATATCATTGGGGCATCTCCTTTGCGCTGAGGTGCTAAAATTTCATCTAATTGATTAAAACTTCCGCGGCCATATACCACGTAGCTCACCATTTTAAAATTTCTAAAACTCATGTTGCTGTTTTTACAAATACAAAGATGCTGTTTATTTCCAAATAGATTTCATAGGCCAGAACCAAACATTTTCAAATACCGTTGGATTTCCATCACTGAAAAATTCAATACCCGTATCGGATTCTTCCGGAAAAATTTGTGACGTAAATACCAATTCTCCATTATTTGCAAATACTTCAATAATACTCTTGTCAAAATAAATACGCAAGTGTATTACATCGTTCTTGGTTTTTAAATAGGCGTTTTTTTGATTGAAGAATGGATACTGAACACTAAATGGTACCAATGGACCAGTTCTTTCAATATATAACTGTTCTACATTCGCTATATATTTAATGGAAAAAAAACGATTGCCACCAACGGCAATTTTTACACCGCTTACGCTTGTTGCTGTTGGCCTAATATCTAACTCCATTTCAAAGGATTGACCCTTAAATGGAGTTGTATAATTGGTTTTTACTGTAACTGGATCTTTTATTACTTCTGCCGTAGAACGCAAGCTATTAATGGCTTTGATGGGTTCTTGAATGAGAATCCATTCGTTACCCATTTTTTTAACTGCTAATTTTCTTGGAAGAGACATAGCTCCCTTCCATGGCTTAGTAGGAATATCACTTGCATAATTCCAATTGTTAACCCAACCTATGGTAATAGGTATTTTATCGGGTGTTGTTTTATAGGAAACGGCTGCATAATAATCCATTCCATAATCTGGTCTAAAAATTTTATTATAAGGGTTTTCATTAAAAAATTTAGCTCCATTAAAATTTCCAACAAAATATTGCATGGAAGAGTTTTGTGAAACCAACAAAACCCATTTCTTTTTTAGTGGTTCTCCGACTATTGGTACCTGTATTAAATCAGGACATTCCCATACTCCACTAACATCTCCCACCGGACCAAAATCTCCTTCGTATTTCCATTGCTTCAAACTAAATGAACTATAGAATGAAATCATTTTTTCGTTAGGCATTGCAACAGCCATGATCCATCTTTTTCCCGCGTCATGCCAAAATACATTGGGGTCTCTAAAATCTTTCATTTGCAAATCCAATACTGGATTGCCCGTGTAATTGCTAAATGATTTTCCTCCATCAATACTATAAGCTAGGTTTTGGTTTTGAAGCGTACTATCGTGCGCTGTATAAATAGCCACTAACGGAACATCTTCTTTGTTTTTCCCTAAACCGCTTTTATTCTTTAGGTCTGCTACCATGGACCCAGAAAAGATCATTTTATCATTTGATTCTTTAATAGCAACAGGAAGTTCTTTCCACTTTAAAAGATCCTTACTCACCGCATGGCCCCAACTCATATGGCCCCAGTTATTTCCAAATGGATTGTGTTGGTAAAATAGATGATACTCTCCATTGTGATAAATTAGTCCGTTAGGATCGTTGATCCAATTTCTTTGAGTGGAGAAATGAAACTGAGGGCGAAATCTTTCCTGATAAAAGTTAGGTTGGGCGTTTACTTTAATTGTAATACTTATTACAATCAGCAAAACCAATTTTTTCATATCATTTGGGTTTATAAGAATGCATAAATTTAGTGAATATTGTTGCTCTAACGCATCAATTCCAACTCTTTCTGTAAGCGAAACATTTCATCTCTTAATCTGGCAGCTTCAATAAAATCTAAATCGCGAGCAGCTTTCTCCATTTCCTTTTTGGTTCTCTTAATAGCTGTTTCAACTTGGGGTATAGTGGCATAGCTAATTTGTTCCTCAGCTGATTTGGTTTCAACCAATGCTTGGTCTTGCTGCATAGCATAGGGGTTGGAAGGGTCGTAACCCTTAATATCTAAAACCGAAGTTTGGGCAAATACCTGTTCTTTGCTTTTAACAATTGTTGTAGGCGTAATTTGATGTTCAATGTTGTATGCTTTTTGCTTTTCTCTTCTTCTACTTGTTTCGTCGATGGTGCGCTGCATACTCTCCGTCATTTTATCTGCATAAAAAATAACCAATCCGTTTACGTTTCTTGCTGCTCTACCAGCTGTTTGGGTAAGTGATCTTTCATTCCTTAAAAAGCCTTCTTTATCTGCATCTAATATAGCAACCAAAGAAACTTCGGGAAGGTCTAATCCTTCCCTCAATAAATTTACTCCCACCAACACATCAATAACTCCCAATCTTAAATCGCGTAAAATTTCTACCCGCTCTAATGTATCTACATCACTATGTATGTATTTCGATTTGATATTGATTCTACCCAAATACTTATCCATCTCCTCTGCCATTCGTTTGGTTAATGTGGTAACCAACACGCGGTCGCCTTTTTTAACGCGCTCATCAATTGCATCTAATAAATCATCTATCTGATTAACGCTTGGCCTGATTTCTATAGGAGGATCTAATAATCCTGTAGGACGAACAACCTGCTCTACTACAACACCACCTGTTTTCTCTAATTCATATTCTCCCGGTGTGGCGCTTACAAATATGGTCTGACCTGTTAAGCTTTCAAATTCATTAAAATTCAACGGGCGATTGTCCATAGCGCTCGGTAACCTAAATCCATAATCAACCAATACCAATTTTCTGCTTCTGTCTCCACCGTACATGCCAGCAACCTGCGGTATGGTTTGATGGCTTTCATCAATCACACATAAAAAATCTTTCGGAAAATAATCGAGTAAACAAAAAGGTCTGGTGCCTGGTTTTCTTCTATCAAAAAAGCGAGAATAATTTTCTATTCCATTGCAATAACCCAGTTCTCTAATCATTTCTAAATCATATTCTACCCTTTCTTTTAAACGAGAGGCTTCAATAAACTTTCCAGATGCTTTAAAGTATTCTACTTGTTGCATCATTTCGTCCTGAATTTCATGCATCACTTCTACAATCATGTCTTTTGGGGCTAAGTATAAATTAGCTGGAAAGATAGCAGCGGTTTCCATAAGCCCTATACGCTTACTGGTAGCGGTTTCTATACTTTCTATTTCTTCAATCTCATCTCCAAAAAAACTGATTCGATAACCAAAATCTACATAGGGTAAATTTACATCCACCGTATCTCCCTTTACCCTGAAAGTGCCTCTGTTAAAATCTCCTTGCGAGCGATTGTACAAAGAGTTAACGAGTGCATGCAAAAATCCTTGGCGAGAAATTGTTTGACCTTTTTCAATACGAATAATTCCATTTTCGTATTCGGTAGGATTACCCATACCATAAATACAACTCACACTTGCCACTACAATAATATCTCTTCTTCCACTGAGTAATTGTGATGTAGCTTGTAATCGAAGTTTGTCGAGCTCTTCGTTTATACTTAAATCTTTTTCTATATACACGCCACTAACAGGCATATAAGCTTCTGGTTGATAATAATCGTAATAACTTACAAAATAACCCACCGCATTTTCGGGGAAAAATTGCTTGAACTCTCCATACAATTGAGCCACCAATGTTTTATTGTGCGTAAGCACTAGAGTAGGGCGTTGAACTTGTTGAATTAAATTTGCTATGGTGAATGTTTTACCACTTCCCGTAACCCCTAATAATGTTTGGTATTGTTCTCCTTCATTCACTCCATCAACCAAATCTTTAATTGCTTTGGGTTGATCGCCAGCTGGTTGATAAGTAGTAACTAGTTTAAATGGCATGAAACAAAATTACTTTCTTTTTATAGAGAAGATGATAATTGGTGGATCAAAATATTGGTTTCTTTCTTTTTGCTCATAAATTTTTCGAATGATATTCATTCCTTTAACTACTTTTCCAAATGCTGAATAGCCTTGTCTGTCTGGTACATTTTCTCCTCCAAAATCTAAACCGGGTTCGTTGTCTATGCAAATAAAAAACTCTGTTCCTGCTGTTCCTGGTTCTCCCCTTGCAATTGAAATAATTCCGGCTTCGTGTTTAATGCCTGTTTGTTGAGTTGACTCATGCTTAATTCCTTTAATACGCTTCGCCAATGCATAATTTGTTTTCCAGATACCTCCTTGTATTAAAAAAGATTTAGGTGCATTAGAGGGTTGGTTATACATATGCAATACCCTATAAAAACTAGCTCTATCATACCATCCCGAATCGATGTATTGCAAAAAAGCCCTTGAAGTAATTGGCGCTTTGTTCTCATAAAGCAATAGTTCTACTTCGCCATAAACAGTTTCTAAAATAACGCGGGGATTGCCTATTTTTTTTTCATTACAAGCATTCAAGAAAAAAAATAAAACCAAAAAAATAAATACAATACGCATGAATCAATTAAAATTATGGGAGTATTTCTATTAAAAAAAGTTGTGTTTTTTCTAATGGACTAAAATTATTATCAACAATTAAAAGGATGGATTGGTGCCCGTTTGGTAAAACTGGGCCCAATGTAATTCCTTCAACATTGTCTATAAATGCTGGCATATCATCCATATTCAATAACAACTTTTTCTGCATAGGAATAAAGGAATTATCTAGGGCCAATGAAACAATATCTTTAACATTAGTTGCACCTCTTGCATCTGCTAAAAATAATTTGACGGTACATTTTTGCCTACCCGTAGAAAACGCTCTTTCTACTACAATAAATTTAAAATTTCCAATATTCAACATTTCAGAAATGCCATTTACCTTAAATGCATTTAATGGGTTAGCCGGGTAATCAATTATTTCTGGTTTATATGCATATTGTTCAGTGTTATTTTTAGAGGCAACGTCAAATCTAAAAAAACGCAACCAAGTGTTTTGAGGAAAAGATTCTATACGTGGCCCATCTTCTTGTAATGGTTCCTCTACACTTACAAATAATTTTTTATAAAACTCACCAAAACTCAGTCCTTCTAATACCCCATTAACCCTTGGTCCTCTTGCATTGGCGCTCATTCTTAAATTATTGGGAAGCGGAAATGTATCAATCCATTTACCCCATTTATCCATAATATTAATGGATGGATTTACAAGAATTGTGTCTTGATCGTTTACCCTACGCTCTCCTTCACTAGTCCAAATAAAGTTTTTTGTAATGGGGTTATACCTAATAGATTCAGGGTCGCAAGCGTTTTTAGCGTCATTGGTATAATTGGGAAATACGCTGCCGTTTGGTTGTTTTAGGTATTGCATATCAGTCCAAATAACGCTATCAATTTTAGTGTCTTTCAATTTTATTTTAGCCGTATAAAATCTGGCGGGATTGATATTGGACCGATCATCTGCTATAAAATAATATTCATTTGTTTCTATATTATATTCAATTCCGGATAGTCCGCCAACGGTGGTTTCTTTGTATTGTAAATTGTAGGGAACTTCAAAAATATCCAACAGCTTTAGGCCAGCTATTTTATCAACCGTTTTTTGCTTGGAATATACAGTCTGTGTGGTTTTACAGGAACCAATTACCAAGGTAACCAAGCCTAAATAAAAATATTTTTTTAAAAACATATCGCCTATATATAGAATTGATTATTTAAATTTAGGTGGGTGCATTTCATCCCATACCGTTGTTTTCTGATAAGCTTTTGCTGCCAACAAAATGCTTGCTTCGTCATATAAATTTCCTAAAAAACTAATACTAAATGGCGTGTTGGTTCTTTTATCAAAACCGGTTGGTACACATACAACAGGCTGGCCTGTTAAATTGGTAATAGCAGACTGGTTACCACTTCCTCTTGTAGGACAAATCAACACATCAATATTTTGCATGACTTCGTTCACTTTTTGCATTAGTAGGTATCTGTGTCTGTTGGCATTTACATATTCTACTGCGGGCATTAATCTAGAAACCCTAAAACTATTGGGCCAATCAAAAACACCCTGTCGCGTCATTTCATCATCAATATTATTTCTGGTGAATTCATCAAATGCTGCTGCAGACTCTGCACTAATTACCGCATCCATAATATTGAATTTATAAACAGAATCAGGAAATACAATTGGAATTAATTCAACACCCATTTGCTTAAACACTTCCAACACCTTCCATTCGCTTCTTGCGGTATCTCTAATTAAATCAAAATAATTTTTAGCATAGCCGATGCGTAATTTTTTTATATCAGTTGCGGGTTGATAATTAAAGGGTTTGGATACTGCTGAAGCATCTAATCCATCAGTACCATGTATATAACTAAATACTACAGCTGCATCTTCGGCTGATCTGCAGATTGGACCAACTTTGTCTAAGCTCCAACTCAACGCCATAGCACCTGTTCTGCTAATTCTACCAAATGTGGGCCGAAGGCCCGTTGCGCCACAGGTGGATGCGGGAGAAATAATAGATCCCCAGGTTTCTGTGCCAATTGCAAATGGAACTAGGCCCGCAACGGTTGCCGAAGCAGATCCTGCAGATGAACCCGATGATCCATTTTGTAAGTTCCAGGGGTTTTTAGTTCTACCACCATACCAATAATCGCCCATTGCCAATGCGCCCAATGTAAATTTAGCTACCAATACAGCACCAGCTTCTCTTAGACGAGAATATACATAAGCGTCTTCTTGAATCACTTGATTTTTGTACGGCGCTGCTCCCCAAGTTGTTTTGGTTCCTTTTACTGAAAACAAATCTTTTAGTCCAAATGGTATGCCATGTAAAAGGCCTTTGTATTTTCCAGAGGTGATGTCCGCATCGGCCTCTCTAGCTTGCTCTAATGCCAAATCCTCTGTTATTGAAATTACACATTGAAGGCTATCGCCATATTTTTTTATTCGTTCAATAAAAAATTTTGTGAGTTCAACCGAACTTATTTTTTTTGATTTTATTAATGCCGCCAATTCTTCGATAGAATAAAACGCCAATTCATTTATATCGGTTGGCATATTTTTTTTTGGTCGATCCCATTTAATTTTTTCTTGCTTTGTTGGAAAAACCATTCCGGGTAATGCTGGATTTTGTGCTAAGCTCATTTGCACTCCATTGCTTAGTTTTTGTTGATGCATTGCTTTGAATAAAAGCCAATTTTCTTTAACGCCCGCATACATGGTATCTACTTCCTTATCGGAGTATTGTAAATCCAATAATCTTGCCGCTGCGGGTATGTCTTTTTTGGTGATGGTATCTTGAGCGTGAAGATTGGAAAAAAGTAGCATGAAAGTTACTAAGCAGGATGATTTCATTGTTTAGATTTATTTATTCGTCAATTGTTTTAAAAGTATTACCCAAACGAATATCTCCAGTTTCAAATCCCTTTTTAAACCAATACATTCTTTGTTTAGATGTTCCATGCGTAAAAGCATCAGGTACAACGCTTCCTGAATTTGCTTGTTGTAATCGATCATCTCCAATAGCATTGGCTGCGGCCAAAGCCGACTCCAAATCGCCAGGCTCTACTATTTTTTGTAATTTATTGGCATGGTGGGCCCAAACACCCGCTAAAAAATCTGCCTGTAATTCTAGTTTAACAGATAGTTTATTGTATTCTTTATCACTTAAAGAAGCGCGCATTTGTTGTACTTTTTCAGACGTTCCATTCAATTGTTGAATATGATGCCCAACTTCATGGGCAATAACATAAGCCATGGCAAATTCACCGGGTGCATGAAATCGTTCGTCTAATTCTTTAAAAAAAGAAAGGTCTATATATACTTTGTGATCGGGTGGACAATAAAAAGGTCCGGTGGCCGCACTTGCAAAACCACATCCCGATTGTGTTTGATTGCTAAATAGTACCAAGTTGGGTTTTTCATATTGCTGACCATCTGCTCTATAAATAGAGTCCCAAACATCTTCGGTATACCCCAATACAACTTTAGTAAAGGATGCCAATTTATCTTCTTCGGGGGATCTTGGTATAGTAGATTGGGTTTGTTGTGGTGTTAAAACTTGATTTACCACATCGGAGGGATTTCCCCCTAATAACAAATAGATAACCGCAATAATAACAGTTCCTATTCCTCCGCCAATTGCCAAGCCTCCACCGCCACCCCTTCTATCTTCCACATTATTACTTTCTCTATTTCCAGACCATCGCATATCTTTTTTTTATTTTAACAAGTTACTAAAATTGGTTATTCATTAAGAACAATATTATTGGTTCTGCCATCGAGTGGCACCAATTGTACTAATTATATGAAGCATTAAACTTAATATTATTATCATATACGATCCGGTAATTGCATACAACACAAGATGAAAAAGCAATAAATAAAAAGGATAAGTAAGAAAAAGTACCCCAAAAAGTACCGAATCATAAAATACGGTTCCTCTTGTTTTTTCTTTGATTGATTTACTCAATAAATAATACAAGGGATAATTTAACCATTTTGCTAGAGCAGCTAGTTTTGATTTATAGGAACTCCTGCCATTTTTATCTACAATGGGTATTTGAATCATCGTCTCTAATAGTGATCTGACCTGCTCATTAAAGTGATTAAGGTTTTTGGCCTCTTCTTCAAACGGAAATAAGGATTGAGCAAGAATTGGATGGGCAGCTTCAACTCTTACATTTTTTCCGAACTCGGTAAAACTAGTATAGGTTATTGAAATTGGCATAATCATTAAGGGGGTGGCAGTATTGGTATGAAGCGCAATTCTGGCCGCTCCTTTTTTAAGCGGCTGAAGCTCATGACTGTTAACACAAATACCTTCAATAAAAATTAATACAATACCCCCAGATGCTAATATTCGTTTAGATTCTACGAATGAATATTCATTTAAATGCAAATTTTCTTTCCCTTCCCTTAATCTGTAAATTGGGATCATTTTGAGCATTTTGAGCAAAAAACGGTGCTTTTTCTGTTTAAAAGCGTCACCCCTGGCTAAAAAATGCACATTTTCATTAAAAATAGAACCTATAATTATTGCATCTAAAAACGAATTTGGGTGATTGGCCACCACCAACAAGGGTCCTTTTTGGGAGAATACCGATCGATTGATTACGGCTATTTTCTTACAGAAAATAAACAAAGCGGCCCGAATCAATAATTTAAATACCTTAAATACCAATAGATTGATTTTGCAGTAATTTAAACAGAAATGAAAGAAAAAGAAGCATTTTAATGCTTTTAATTAGTTATTTTCTATTTAATAGATAGTTTACAACTAAAAATGATGTTTTAAGGAATTCTAACTGTTAGAAAGAAACTGGCTCCTAATCCTAATCCCATGTTTTTACCATACAGCGTGTAGAGCCCATGTATTGAGGGGGTAATGGTTCTAGTAACTCGATGAGTTAAGCTTATGCCAATAGTTCCTCCTTCAAAATTCTTATTGATTGATATGTTTTGATTGAAATTGGTATTGGCACTTCTAGAAACCATATGAGCAAAATTGCCCGAAAGTGTTGTATTGACTGTTAGCATTTTGCTTAATGTAAACGCTCCCCTATATTGATCGGGACCTTCAGAGGCATCTAAAAATCTCGTATAAGTAAATTCGAGGTTAGCAAAAGTTTCTTCAAATGGTACAAATGAATAAGCGGCTCCTAATTGTATCCCCTTAGAAGCGAACCCTAAAAAGGGAGAGGATATGGTATCATTTTGATAAAAGGGGAAAATTACGCCCGCTTTTAAAGTGAGGGATTTTGTTTGGTTTACTGATGGAAAATGAAATGATAGGCCCGCACTTGCGTCACCCAACCCCGAGTTTGTTCTTTTAAATCCACCAGAACTAACTGTTTGAACCAGAAACGGCAGGTATACGTTGAAATCTATTCTTCTTCCTATTCCTGTAATAAAGCTCAAAGAGTAAGAGCTTGAATTGAAAAAATCTCCAGATGGATACTTAATCAATTTTGCTTTGTCATCAAAATATTTATTAGAATAGAAATAGTTATAAGAGCCAACTAACGCTATTCTTCCTTTACCCAATGGATAATCTCCATAACAAGTAGTAACGCTAATAAGCATTCCGCACAAACAAATTATATATATTAGAAACTTGCGCATGGGTTATTTATATTTTTTTCTAAGTGTTTTTTCACTGAACCATGTAGCGATAGCCAAATTGTGAGAATACGGCACCTCGTGCCCTAGGTTGGGGTAAACATATAATTCACTTTTTCCTTTTACTGCTGGATTTAATTTATTGTATGCCGCTAGTGCGCTTCCAGAAGGAATAAATTCATCCAATAGACCAACAGCATATATAACCGGACATTGAAGTTTTGGCATAAAATTCATCAAATCGAAATAATTTAATGTTTCTATTGCTTCTGATTGCGAAAGTGTTTTTTCTTTATTGACGTAATTAATAATAGATTTATTGGGAAAGTATAATTCTTTTTTAGATTGTCCAATCATAATGCTGTTTGTCCAGTTTGCAAAAACTGGGTTACTGGCAACTACTGCACCAATTTTATCTTTTGATAGTGCGGCTGCTACAATTCCGAGTGTTGCGCCTTGGCTTCCTCCAAATGCAATAACTCTTCCAATGTCCATTCCCATGTCGGCATGAGAAAAAATAAAATCTATCGCTCTCACACAATCAGTATAAATACCCCTGTACACGTATTTTTCTTTGTCTTCAATATCAATAACAATCTGCTCTTTATTATCGGGGTTAATTAAATCGATGCTTTCTTTTTCTAATCCCCTAACATTTACTCCAAAAGAAATATAATCACCAAACTTCATAGGAAGTACATCTCTTCTATAACCACCATAGCCTATTAAAACCGGGTATCTGCCTTTTAGTTTTGGAATAGAGAGGTATCCAAAAAAGGGAACATTGCCTATACCCATCATGTCTACTCTATACACATTGTGGTTTCTAGAGCTTTGTCCTTCGTCTTTAGTTATTTTGTATTGAGGATCGGTAGCTGCTAATTCGGCCAAGGCACCTTTCCAATATTCATCAAAGCCAGGAGGAAAATGATAGGCTTGATTGATTTTATTGATATCAAATCCAAAAGCATGAATGCTGGTGTCATCATATGTTGTAGTATTTACCGCAACTTTTAATGTATAAACTCCGGGTTCTTTTACGGGAGGCAAAATCATTGTGAATTGTTTAAATCCTCTTTTACCTAATTTAAGTTTTACCTCTTTATTATTCACAAATTTTCCATCCTCTGTTTCAACAATCATATTGAGGGTTCCCTCTTGTTTAGACTTGTATTTATTGGTGATTTTTACGCTGTATTTAATTTTTTCTTTGTCAAAAAACAAACCGTCTTTGTGAGCTGGTTTTACTTTTGTTATAATCTCTCCTTCTTCTTCTTCTGTTTCTTCTTCTTCTTCGGGAGCCGGTGCTTCCGTTATTTTTTCTGGGGCTAACACAGCAGTATTACTTGGTGTGGCTTTATTAATATTATCTGCTGCCCAAGCGGTGTTGTATGGGTTTATTTCTCCTCTTTTGTCGTTTTGTTTTCGGGGTGGGCCTTTATAAGACAATTCTCCATTAAAGTTTTCGGTGTAGTCTGTTAGCTCCAAAGTGGCGTTCAGCTTATAATCGCCTTCTATATCGAGTGGTATTTCAAAAGAAGAGGAAAGTTTTTTTCTTGCACTCACTTTTACATCCATTGAGTTGGTAATTATTTCATCTCCTTTTTCGTTGATGATGGTATATACCAATGTTCCCTCTTGGTCTGTTTTTAAATTATTGGTTAGTGCAATCTTATACTTAATCGGAAATTTAGCACTAAACCTTGCTCTAGAATTATTAGGTACAAACTTAACTACAACATCTGGGGTTTGGGTTTTACGTTGAAACGCTACACTATCGGTTGGCGTTAATGAAAAAACCATTATAAACACCAAAAGTGTTTGTGTAATTTTTTTTATTTTACAGTTTGTTGCCATTATACTTTTTTTGTTTCCAAAAAACCAGACTTCCTAATATATAAGTTTAACGGCTCTTCAACATATTTGTATAATATAATAGACACCGCCGTTAAAAAACCAAACAATAATGTAAGAAGAACCAATGGGTAACTCAGATTTTCTGATATCCAATAATACTCCTTCGCATCCAGCCATTCGAAAAATCGGCTGGTAAACGTTTCAAGGTGGGTACTTGCAAACTTGGAGATAAAACCAAGGTGGATTAAATAAAATATATACGAGCTTCTACCATTCAACTCGGCAAATGGAGTTGAAAGTATAAATCTAATTACGGTCTTTTCTTTTATTAAACCATAGAAAAATGAAGCAATTGCAAATGGTAGAATGATGTTGTTGGTAAAAATACCAATGGGTTGGTATAGTCCAAAGGGTACTTCTGGGCTAATTGGCTGCATTACCATCACGGTGGTTGTACCTGCAATTCCAAGTAAACCAAGGTAGGTGAAAATGGGTTTATTGCTAATTGTATCGTTGCTTTTTCTAACGATTAATGCAAGTCCCATTCCAACAAAAAATTCTACACATCTTCCAAAAAAAGTATAGATGAACATAAATTTAAAGTCAACAAAAAATCCATAGAAATTTACATTTCTAAAAAGGAGTACAAGCAGTGCTCCTACTCCCATAAACATTAAGGGTAAATAGATTAACCACTTTTTAGTTCGTTGAACCAATAAGAAAAAAAATGGTGCAGAAAAATAAAAACACTCTTCAACAGTTAGTGACCATCCTTGACCAATTCCTGTAAATTTAATATCATCAAAAAATCCTCGAATAAAACTAATGTTCAACAAAAAAACGGTGAAGTGAGATGATAGATTATTATAAATAGAGTTATCGTTTATGATCCAGGCAAACAGAAACGTTGCTATCGTTAAAATCAAGTATATCGGGTATACCCGAGCAATTCTATTCTTAATATACTTGCGCATCCAATGCTTATTTACCTCTACGTTATCATAATATCGTAGGCATATTAAAAATCCACTCAACACAAAAAACATAGGTAGCGGAAAATGAAATTCGTTTAGAATTCTAAATAATGTTGGATGAAAATCTGGTTGATTAAAGTGATCTAGAAAAATTATAAATGCAGCGAAGCCTCTCACGCCGGTTAATGCGGGTATATATTCTTTTGACTTCATATTTAATTTTGTTTTTTCTTATAGTTTTGCTACAAGAGATATAGAACCGCCGCCGCCCTTTCCTGTATTTTTTCCTGAGATATCAGTAAAAATGTTAAAAAAGAGTTGATAGTTTTGGTTAATCTTTCTACCATACCCCGCAGTTAATCTGAAATAAGAAAATGATCTGTTCAAATTCAAATTATCTGGATTAAATACAGAGGACGAACTGGTGCTATTTACTGTGTTCACAGAAAAGGTAAACTTATTATAGTCATCTAAGGGAATTCCAAATAGTGCATCCACAAAAATTTGAGTGGGTCCTTCTGGGCTAAAATATTGTCTTAGTCCGGCAGTAACGTCGTAATAAGTATTTTTTAAACGCTCTCTATTTGTACCCGAGAAAGACATTTTTACTTCTCCTCCCACTTGCTGAAAGCCGGTATAAGGCACTTTTGCTGGATCGTTGGTGTACAAGGGTAGAATCAAGGAACCGGTTACCGTTAAAAATTTATAATAATCAAAACTATTCAGCAGATATTGTAGGCCTATGTTTGCGTCTCCCAAACTTGCATTGGATTGCAACAAATTGGTTTCTCTTTTTTGTTGTAAAGTATAATTGATGCTGCCCACCAAATCCAACTTATCTCCAATGCCCATTCCTCCATAAATTCCAAAATAATGAGAGGCAAATTTTCCGCTATTCGTGTAATCAAAATAGTTGCCATCCTTATCCCAATATCCTTTTGCTGTATATAAATTATATGATGGAACCAATAAATATTTTCCTCTTCCAATTGGAAAGCCCGCAAAAACAGCGCTAGATATAATGGCGAATAACACTAAAGTGGTGATTTTTTTCATGGGTATGCTATATTAACTTTATCAAAATATTTTTTTGATCCAAAAATTTTCAAAACTATAATACACGTAATTCATGCCGGATTCGTCGGGAGCCATAAATAATTCCCTATTGTCAATTCTAATTTGGTTATACAAAGAAATTGCCGCTTGCGGTGGGCAAACGGTATTTTTTAAATTGTGTCCGAACAAAACCTTACACCTTATATTGGATGCAAAGTTTACTGGATCATAATAATCCCAATTTCTAAAAAGTCCTTCTTTGTTTAATCGATTTCTTGGATTAGAAATATAGGCTTGAAAATTTTTTACTGGCCATGGTGTTGCTTTTTGAGACTCTGCCAATAAGAAAAGTGAGCGCATATCTGTATAAACGGGTCTTTCAATTATACAACCTTGTGGGCGTGGATCCATTGAAGCAACAACTGCGGCCAAGGATCCGCCTTGCCCCGACCCTTTTACAATTACGTTTTTAATGTCTAATTTTAAATGCTCGTGCCGATAAATAAACTCCAATCCCCGAAGTGCGTCCATATAAACGCCCCTGTATATATATTTATATTTATCGTTTAGGTTTATAATATTGAATGTATTAAAATCTGCATTGGTGTTGTCTTTGCTATTGCCATGACCTCGCACATTTAATCGGAATACGGCCATGTCTTTTCTTAGAGAATCGGGTCTTAGTTCTTCTAAATATCCCGGCAATTGATACAACACTTTATACCTTCCTTTGTCTTTCGGAACAGACAGCCATCCTCTTATAGTTTGAAGGTCGAGTGATTGAAACTCTACCAAAAACACATCTACTTCTCTGGTACTTTGATCACCTCTTCTGGTGACCCTGAATTTTGGATCAATATTAATGAGGTCTCTTTTAGCATCATCCCAAAATTGATCGAAATCCGGTGGGCGATTAACATTTGAATAAATTTTCTCAGGATCTACCCCATAACCATAATACAATGTGTCTATATACCTGTTTGCTGCAACAATTAACCTTAGCTCATAAAAACCAGGAACGGTTAAATTGTTTTCTAATTTAAGATCATAGGCATAGCCCCTGTTTGCGTCTATAGTGAAGCCAATATCTTGGTTGAAGGTTTGTTCGCCTTTATAATTTCTTACTTCTGCCTTTATATTCCCCCTTATTTTTTCACCCGTGTTGTTTTTTAAACGCAGATCATAGCCAACTTTATCGTCATTTCTAAAAATAGCTTCTTTCTTGAATGGGATAATATTATAAGATATTCCTTTTTGTGCAAAGCATATTTTACCGGTACTCAAAAAGAAGAGCAGTAAACAGCAAACTAAAGCACTGTTCATTAGAGAATGTTTGGGTACCCAAGAGATCATATGGATGGATATATTAATAGGTAAAACGTATTTGGGTGGGTTAATAGTATATGGATAACAATTATTTTATACCTGTAGCCAGCATCTGTTTAAAAAAGAAACCCCGACAAAATTTGCCGGGGCTCATTACTAACCCATCAAAAAAAACTATTTAAAAGGCTTTTATTGTGCCTCCACTGTTGCTGGTGCTTCTACAACTAGTTTCGCCCTAATTTTTGCTTCAATTTCATTGGCTAAATCTGGATTGTCGTGTAATAGGGTTTTCACCGAATCTCTACCCTGGCCAAGTTTATTGGTATCATAACTGAACCAGCTGCCATTTTTTTGAACAATGCCTAGTTCTACACCCATATCTATAATTTCTCCTACTTTGCTAATTCCTTCTCCGAACACCAGGTCAAACTCTGCAGCCCTAAATGGAGGGGCTACTTTGTTTTTCACCACTTTTACTTTTACTCGATTGCCTATTGCCGCATCACCGTCTTTTATTTGCGTCATTCTTCTGATATCCAGGCGAACAGAAGCATAAAACTTCAATGCATTACCTCCGGTTGTTGTTTCGGGATTGCCGAACATAACCCCAATTTTCTCCCTTAGTTGGTTAATAAATATACAAATGGTATTTGTTTTATTAATAGTAGCTGTGAGTTTACGCATGGCTTGGCTCATTAATCGAGCATGTAAGCCCATCTTACTGTCTCCCATTTCTCCCTCTAATTCACTCTTAGGAACCAAAGCGGCAACAGAATCAATAACTACTACATCAATTGCTCCCGATAAAATTAAACGGTCGGCAATTTCTAGCGCTTGTTCTCCATAATCGGGTTGCGATATCAATAAATTGTCTACATCTACCCCAAGTCTTTTTGCATATACACTATCAAAGGCGTGTTCCGCATCAATTATTGCACATATTCCTCCTTTTTTCTGGGCTTCTGCAATTACATGTATGGCTATGGTAGTTTTACCAGAAGATTCTGGTCCGTAAATTTCTATAATTCTTCCTTTTGGTAATCCGCCTATACCCAATGCGGTATCCAGGCCAATCGAACCAGTTGAAATTACTTCCATGGGGGCCACACTCTTTTCGTTCATCATCATAACACTTCCCTTTCCGTAGTCTTTGTCGATCTTGTCGATCGTTAGCTTTAAGGCTTTTAGTTTTTCTGCATTTTGTTTTTCTACATTGCTCATGTTGGTCAATTTATTGGTCAAATTTAAATGTGGTGTAAAACTAAGCGTTTTTTCTTATTAACACTAATATTTTTAGTATTTATTTACTAACGCATTTAGTTTTTTAATTATTGTGCTAAAATAATACGCTATCTTTTTATTTGATAGCGTATTAATACTAGTAATAATTACTTTTTAACGGATTTTACCAGCCTATACCATAATCTTCTCCATTATTAGAAGAGCCACCCCAAATAGATCCATGTTTTCTATCCAAAAAAATGGCGTTGATCGGGCCACTTGTGCGATCTCCAAAACTCAACCTATAGCCCATTTTCTTTAGTGCTTCTTTAGTGGTTTCGGGTGTTTTATTAGATAACAACAAGCCTCCTGGTCTTGGTCTGCGGTCGCTTATTTTAGTGCCGCCCAAAGACAACCACAATTGGTTGGAATTGATGTTGGCCGCCTCTGATGCCTGTTGTACGGTCATTCCAAAATCGTTCATATTTAAAAAGAATTGAAGCAGGTTTTGATCCTGTGTATCTCCCCCCTGCACGGCAAAAGACAGATAGGGTTTTCCTTCTTTTAGGGCCATGGATGGGGTTAATGTAACCCTAGGGCGTTTGCCCGGTTCAACTACATTGAATGGACTTAAGTTGGCGTCCAATACAAAACTTTGCATGCGTTGGCTCATACCCACGCCCGTATTACCCGCTATACATGCGGGCAACCATCCGCCACTTGGCGTAATAGAAACTACCCAACCCTCTTTATCGGCTGCTTCTACGCTTGTGGTTCCTCTCCACAAACGATCCATATATTCTTCTTTTTCTAACATAGCTGTTGCGCTGCTATCATGAGCAGGAACAAAATTTCTTTTTGTCAAACTATCACTATTTTTATTCCATCTTTTAATTTGTTCTGTGTAGGGATTCTTGCCGCCTTCAAATGCATAAGGATCACCAGGACCAAAATCAGGAACATTTTTTTCTGGATTGATAAGCAAAGCGCGTTGTTTGGCGTATTCCTTACTTAGTAAGCCTTTCATGGGTTGTTGTTCTTTTGCGTATGCGGGATCTCCATAATAAAAATCACGATCTGCAAAAGTCAAGCTCATGGTTTGATATACCGTGTTAATATATTGAGGAGAGTTGTAGCCCATCTTTTTTAAGTCGAAATTTTCTAAAATATTCAAAGACTGTAAAAGGGTTGGCCCTTGTGTCCATTGAGATAATTTAAATACATCAACTCCTTTGTAGTTTACTTTCATGGGTTCTTCTTCTTTCACTTTCCAATTTGCTAAATCTGCTTTGGTAATTAAGCCGCCTTGTTCTTGGCATCCTCTCACAAACTCATCTGCAATATCTCCTTTATAAAAACGGTCGTAAGCGGCTTGTATAGCCGCTTTTCGTGTTTTTTTGTTTTTAATGGCGTTTTTTTCTGCTTCAACCAATTTGGTAAGCGTGTTCAAGAGGTCTTGCTGTACAAATATTTCTCCCGCTTCCGGTGCTTCTCTTTTTTCTCCCTCGTGTGTAAGAAAAACTTTTTCGCTATAGGGCCATTGTTTAATTCGCTCTTTTCCTCTTTCAATACTATTGGCGGTTTGCGCATCTAGTGGATATCCTGCCGCCAATTGCATAGCGGGTGCCAATACTTGTTGCAAACTCATTGTACCATATTCGGCCAGCATATGACAAATTCCTCCTACGGTTCCTGGTGTAATCGCTGCTAATGGACCATATTCTGGAGGGAAATTATAACCCTTGCTTTTAAAAAAATCGGCTGTTGCTCCTGTTGGTGCAACACCCAATGCATTGATTCCAATTACTTTTCCTGTTTTTGGATTGTATATAAGGGCCTGTGTTTCTCCGCCCCAACTCAATACGTCCCACATGGTGCATGTAGCTGCAAGCATTGCTACTGCCGCATCTACGGCATTGCCTCCTTGTTGAAACACAATAGAGCCTGCAGTTGCGGCCAACGGTTTACCGGTGATGGCCATCCAGTTTTTTCCATGCAAGGGTGGTTTTTGGGTGGGCTGTGCGTTTGCACTAAAAAAGCATAAAAGGGTTGTTAAAAATAAAATTGGTTTTCTCATGTTTTTACTTTGAGCGGTTAATTTACGGCATATATTTTTTCATGCTACTATTTCTTGTATGAATGGGTGGGCGAGTTGGTTTTTGCTTTAAATAATCGCTCACTTTCTTCGAAATAAATTTTTTCATGCTTTCCCAAGTTTGCTTATTTTGTTTTGTTCTATTTAATTTCATTGGCTTTCAACACCCTTAAAAAATTTCCGCCCAAGATTTTATTGATGTCTTTTTTTGAATATCCTTTTTCTAAAAGCGCTTTAGTAATTAAAGGATAATCAGTAACATCTTCTAATTCTCTGGGTGCAGAGGTAATGCCATCAAAATCAGATCCCATACCAACATGGTCTACTCCTACTAATTGAACAATATGATCTAAGTGATTCAATAATACACTCAACGAGGGACGGTTTGCGTTTGCTTCTGCTGCATACTTGGTGGTTAATAAACTCATCGCATATTCTTGCTGCAGGCCTGTTTTCTTTAATGAGTCTAATTCATTCATATGCGATAAAAAAAACTGCGCTTCTTTTTTCTTGAATGTGCTGTCTATAAAACCAGAATAAAAATTGAGTTGAATTACGCCACCGTTTTTTCCAACAGCTTTAATTTGATCGTCTTTTAAATTTCTAAATATGGGACAAATAGAATAACAATTGCTATGCGAAACCAATACGGGTTTTGTGGTGGTGGCAATAGCATCCCAAAACGTTTTTTCTCCTACATGAGACAAATCCACCAACATGCCCAATTGATTCATGCGTTGCACAACTTGCTTGCCAAATTCATTCAATCCCAATGTTCGTTGGGTTTTTAGCTCCGAGCTAGCCGTTGATTCAAACATGGCTGATGTGGCCCAGCTAGTAGAATTATTCCAAGTAAGGGTCATATATCTTACTCCTCTTTCATACAATTTATTAAGGTTGTCTAAATTGTCTTCCATCATGTGTCCGCCCTCAAGGCCAAACATGGCTGCTATTTTTTTTTGTTTTACAACCGCCGTTGCTTCGGAAACATTTTTTACAATCGTAATTTTATCGGGGTTTCTTTCTGCAACAGCATAGAGGGTATCGATCTCTCTATTGGCCCATTGGTAGGGTGCTTTTTTATCTCCATCAGACCAAACCGAAAATAATTGTATATCAACCCCAGCTTCTTTAAATCTTTTAAGATCAGAATGTGTTTTGCCTTTCAGATCTCGGTCTATTTGAAGATTCTTTTCTATGGAGGCGGTTAGAATATCGTTGTGGGAATCTACCATAATGGACTTGTAATGAACCCTCTTATAGTTTTGTGCGTTGAGGGTTAAAGAAGAAAAAAACAGTAATGCAAAAATCGTTTTCATGCTGAAGCTTTGAACTAAAGCTAATTAAATTGTACATTCGAAAACCCATTAATTTTCAAATTTGTATTTATGCCAGCATATAAATTAAACGTAAACGGCAAAGATGCAACGGTAACCGTTCCGGCAGATATGCCATTGCTTTGGACGCTTAGAGATACATTGGATTTAACCGGAACCAAATATGGTTGTGGTGTAGGGTCTTGTGGATCTTGCACGGTGTTGATTGATGGAGGGGCCGTTAAGTCCTGTCTATACACCGCAGCCGCAGCTGTAGGGAAAAAAATTACCACCATCGAGGGTTTGAGTGAAGATGCCAGTCACCCCATTCAACAAGCTTGGATAGCGCTGAATGTTCCTCAATGTGGATATTGTCAGTCTGGTCAAATTATGACCACCGCTGCATTATTAAAAACCACACCCAACCCTACAGATGCACAAATTGACATTGCCATGGAGGGGGTTGTTTGTAGGTGTGGAACGTATGCAAGAATTAGAAAAGCTATTCATAAAGCAGCCGAACTCAGCAAAAAATAAAACATCATGCGAAGAAGAGATTTTATAAAACTTAATTCATTTATTTCTGGTGGTTGGGTATTGGCTCAACTAATTCCGATTAAAGGATTTTCTGCAGCAACTACAGATTGTTTTCAGCCGAGTCCTTTAATTAAATTGTGCTCAGACGGAAAAATTGTTGTTTATGTAATGAAACAGGAAATGGGTCAGGGTGTGCAAACATCTCTTCCTATGATTCTTGCAGAAGAGCTGGAAGCTTCGATGAATGATATTATTGTGGAGGCTATGCCCTTTGATTCTAAGATGGGGGAGGCCTTTGACACAGGTGGAAGTACTAGTGTAATTGAAGCGTATTTACCGCTGCGTAAGGCGGGTGCGGCGGCGAGAGAAATGTTGATTGCAGTTGCAGCTAATGAATGGGGTGTTTCGGTTCAAGAATGTAGGGCTGAAAAAAGCAAAGTAATTAATTCGATCAATAATAAAGAGATTGCTTTTAAAGAATTAATTGGTAAAGCAGCATCTATGCCCATTCCAAAAGATCCTATTCTAAAAAACTATAAAGACTTTAAGATCATCGGAAAGGGTGGGCAAAAAAAAGCCAATATAAAGCAAATTGTAGGTGGTAAAATGATATATGGGATTGATTTAAAATTACCTGGAATGCTTTATGCGGTTATTGTTCGTTGTCCGGTGCTTGGGGGAAAAGTAAAATCGTGGAATATTAATTCTATTGCTTCTGTTGAGGGAATAGAAAAGGTTTTTGAAATGAAAGAAATGGGGGAACAGATAGATAACCGAAGTGGTGTGGCGATTGTTGCAACAAATAGGTGGGGTGCCCTTAAAGCTCAACGCCTACTGAAAGTAGAGTGGAACATAAATGATAACGCTGCCAAAGTAAACAGCCAATCTTACGCTGCAAAACAACTAGAAAAATTAAAAGGAAGGCCCGATATTATTTATAACGCAAAAGGAAATATTGTAAAAGATACCATTACCAAAAATGCTGGTTTTATAAGCGCAATCTATAAACTTCCCTTTATTGCTCATGCTACCATGGAGCCTATAAATTGCATAGCTCAATTTAAAGGGGGTAAGTTTGAACTTTGGGGAGGGTTTCAAAGTCCATCAAAATTAGTTGCAGTTGGTTCAAAATATTTTGGGATCAATTCCTCCGATATATTCATCAATTTAATGCCTATGGGTGGTGGTTTTGGAAGAAGACTTAATGCTGATTATGGAGCAGAGGCAATGTTGGTAGCAAAAGAGGTAAATAAACCTGTACAATTAATGTATACAAGGGAAGATGATATGCGCTTTGATGTATATAGGCCCGCTTCCACCCACCGGCTTTCTGCAAAACTTGGTAACAATAAGTTGCCCGAACTATGGCAACACGATAATGTGATTTCTCCTGTTGGTGATTTTTATATGGGTATGAAAGGAAATCCTTTTTGGTTGTCTATTGAAGCAGGCGGTGGCGCTTATGGAGATATGTATTATGATATTAATGGGTTTCGCAGCACGGTTACTAGAACTGAACCGCCGGTGGTGGTTGGTTGGTGGCGCGCAGTAAATTTTACATACAACAATGTAGTAATAGAATGTTTTATAGATGAGCTGGCAAAAAAAGCAGGTAAGGATGGATTAACTTATAGGTTGGATTTATTAAAAAAATTAAAAACTGTAAAAATAATAGATGGATCTCTTTATGATCCTAGAAGAATGGAGGCGGTGTTAAAACTGGCAGCAGAAAAAATAGACTGGACAAAAAAACGTGCTGCTGGAAGGGGGGTCGGTATTGCCTGTTGTTTTTACAATCATGCAAAAGCCTATACCGCTCACGCTTTTGAGGTAAGTGTAGATAAATCAAAAAAATTAACCATACATCGAGCAATAGTTGCAACAGATGTTGGTACTATTATTGATCCCGACGGATTTGCTAATCAGGTTGAAGGTGGATTTGTTTGGGGATTAAGCGCAGTAATGAAAAGTGAAATAACTATAGAAAAGGGTGCTGTAGAACAAAGTAGTTTTTTTGATTTTGAAGTGTCAAGAATGCCTGATGTGCCTAAACTAGAAATACATACCATTCAAAGTAATGAAGACCCTGGTGGGGCAGGAGAAACCTGCGTACCGTCTGTTATTCCGGGTATCATGAATGCAATAGCTGCTGCAACTGGTGTAAGAGCTAGAGAGTTACCACTAAAAAGGTTGGGTTATACTTTTTAATCATTTATTTTATTCCTATTTAAGTATTTATGTTAATAAACCGGCAGCCCGGCTGATTTCCATCATTCGATCCATTGGTTTTTTAGCAGCTATTCTTAATGATTCATCCATTGTTAATTCGGGTAATTCATATTTAAGTGCCAGGTAAATTTTTTCCAAGGTATTTAATTTCATATGAGGGCAATCGTTGCATGCACAATTATTTGTTGGTGGAGCAGGTATAAATGTTTTATTAGGGGAATTAATTTGCATCTGGTGTAAAATTCCAGTTTCTGTTGCAACTATATATTGTTCTGCATCATCAGCTGCTGAGTACTTTAAAATCTGTGTAGTGCTTCCTATAAAATCAGCTACATTCAACACAGCTTCTTCACATTCAGGGTGTGCTAACACTTTTGCTTTAGGGTGTCTTATTTTTAATTTTACTATTTTTTCTAAACTAAATATTTCATGAACCATACATGCTCCATTCCAAAGGAGCATATTTCTTCCTGATTTTTTATTTAAATAAGCGCCTAAATTTTTATCTGGTGCAAAAATAATTGGTCGATCTTTTGGTACTGATTCAATTATTTTTTCTGCATTACTACTGGTACAAATAATATCACTCAGTGCTTTAATTTCAGCTGTACAATTTATATAAGAAATAACTAAATGGTCGGGGTATTTATCTTTAAAGGCTTTAAATAAAGGAGCTGGAGCACTATCAGCCAATGAACATCCTGCTTTTAAATCTGGCAGAATTACTTTTTTTGAAGGGTTTAAAATTTTTGCTGTTTCTGCCATGAAATGAACTCCGGCAAAAAGAATAATGTCTGATTTAGCTTGTTCAGCTTTTTGCGCCAATCCAAGACTGTCTCCGATGTAGTCTGCAACATCCTGAATATCTGTTTCTTGGTAGTAGTGGGCGAGGAGTAAAGCATTTTTTTCTTTTTTGAGTTTTTGTATCTCAGCAAAGAGATCGATTTGTGGATCAATTTCCAAATCTAAAAACCCTTTTTTTACCAATCCTTCTTTTGCAATGTTAATATCCACCGTAATAATATTTAATAATACAATTTAATAAAATCAACTATTACTATTACAGCTGTGTATATCGTGATAACTTAAATACACACATTTAGTAAAGTTAATAAGCTGTTGTTTATCCCCATTAATTCACAAATATATCAACGCTTTTTCTCTCATTAGATATTGATTTTTATAAGATTACTAACAATCCTTATTTGTATTATTAACAAATATATTTTTTCCATAATCACTATTTATTCACTGTTAATTAACAGGGATAATTTTGGGTATTTTTATTATTATTACCTTAAATTATACTAAAGCAATCAAGTTATTCTATCTCTTTGCACTATTTAATTTAAAAAAAGCTGATTTCTCCACTGATTTTTTGCTTTAATCACATAGTAATGTGTACAACTTTATGAGGGTATTTTCCCTTATTTTTGCTCCCCGCTAAATAACGGGTTAAAACACATATCAATTTTTTAAATTATGTCTGTAATTCAAACAATTCGCGACAGAGGAACCTGGATCATTTTTGGTATTATCGCATTAGCCTTAATTGCCTTTATTCTTCAGGATGGAGCTAACCGGGGCGGAACCGCTTTTTCTAACACGTCTGTGATAACTAAAGTAAATGGTACTGCTATTCAAAGAGGTGATTTTGAAGAAAAATTAAAAATTGCCGAAACTATGTACGGTGCCCAAGGTGCAACTCGTGAACAATTAATTGGTAACGTTTGGAACCAAGAAGTTGAAACACTTGTTCTAAATCAAGAATACAATAAATTAGGCTTAGTAGTTTCTACTAAAGAATTAAATGATATACTATTCGGCCAAAATTCTCCTTTGCGTCAAGAGTTTACCGATCCTGCAACAGGAGAGTTTAAAGTAGATGATGCAAAGCGCGCATTCGCTCAAATAAAGAAAAGCAAAAACGCTGATCAAATAAAAATGATTAATGCAGGGTATATAGAACCAACCATACAAAATGCTTTAAGAAATAAATACCAAAATATGTTGGTACAGTCGGTGTATGTACCAAAATGGTTGGTAGAAAAACAAGAAGCAGATAATAATGCCATTGCAAATATTTCTTATGTCTATTATCCATATGTTGCTATTGCCGATAGTTTAGCCAAAGTGAGTGACGATGAAATAAATGCCTATGTAAAAAAGCACCCAAAAGAATTTCAAAAAGAAGAAGAAACAAGAACAATAAATTTTGTGAGTTTTAATGCAGGACCCTCAGGAGCTGATTCTACCAACACATTAAATCAAATCAATGCTTTAAAAAATGATTTTGCAACAACTTCCGATGCTAAAGCTTATCTGGGTAAGGTTGGAACTGAAATACCTTATTATGATAGTTATTTTAGCCAGAGTAAAATGCAAATGGCACAAAAAGATTCAATAGTTAAAACCCCGGTGGGTGGTATTTATGGACCATACATAGATGTTAATAATTACGTAATTGCTAAAATGATTGGTGTGAAACAGTGGCCAGATAGTGTAAAAGTTCGCCATATTTTAATTGGTACTGTTGACCCAAGAAGTCAACAAATGATTCGTCCTGATTCTACAGCAAAAAATTTAATAGACAGTATTGAAACCGCAGTTAAAGCAGGAGCTGATTTTAATTTATTGGTTGCAAAATATTCCGACGATCAAGGAAGTAAAGACAAAGGAGGCGTTTACGATTATTTTCCGCAAGGGCAAATGGTTGGAACTTTTAATGAATTTTCCTTTGATAAACCAGTAGGTTCAAAGGGTGTTGTGAAAACAGAATTTGGATATCATTATATAGAAGTGTTGGGTCAAAAAAACCCTAACCCAGCATATAAGGTAGCCTATTTATCAAAATCAATTATAGCTAGCAATGAAACAGTAAGTGTGGCTAATTCCGCTGCAGTTCAATTTGTTGCTACTTCTAAAAATGCAAAACTGTTTGGAGAGAATGCTGTCAAACAAAATCTACAAATAATGACAGCTGCCGAAATTAAAGAAAACGATTTTACTATTAATAGTATTGGATCAACCCGTTCCCTGGTTCGTTGGATTTATGAGAAAAAAACCGGAGATATTTCAGAGCCTACTGAAATAGGTGATCGTTATATAGTTGCTATGATTGCCGCTGTTAATAAAGCCGGCCTAATGAGCGCCGCCGAAGCAAGACCACTAATCGAAGGTGTTGTTAGAAACGATAAAAAAGCCAAACAAATTATTGATACAAAAATGAAAGGAAAGAGCCTTGAAGAAATTTCTAAGGCCACCAACTCTCCTATTTTACGTGCGGATAGTTTAGCATTTGCGGCTTCTTTTGTTACAGGAATTGGCAGTGAACCAAAAGTAGTTGGTGCTGCTTTTAATAAACTACTTCAAGGAAAAGTAAGCGAATTAATTGCTGGAAGTAACGGTGTGTTTGCGGTTAAAGGAGAAACGGTTGGTGCTAAACCAAACGCTTCTCTACCAGATGCTGTAAAACAAGGAATACTACAAACAAGGAAAATGAGCATATATAGAAGTACTGAAGCACTTCGAAAATCTGCAACAATATCCGATTCTAGGTCTACTTTTTATTAATAGTAACATATTACCACATTTATGGGGCTGTCTGAAAAGACGGCCCCTTCATTTTTCGGGTATCGAAACAAGATGTTCTTAGCAAGTTGTAGTTTCGTATTCTTATATGGCAGAAACATTTATCAATAAAGTTGCAGAAAGCGGAATCATTAGCGTTGATTTAGAAGCATATTATCCTACCTCTAAAAGCATGATTTTTGATTTAAAGGACCATCTTTTTATGGGACTTATTTTAAAGGAAAAAGAATTTAGAGCTGCCCTGCTTGCTACTGATTGGGAAAAATTTAGAGATGCCCATGTAGCCATCACCTGTTCTGCCGATGCAATTATTCCTATGTGGGCAAATATGTTGGTTGCCTCTTCTCTTCAACCAGTTGCTAAAACGGTTTTGTTTGGAACAGAGACTCAACTAAAAGAACAACTTTTATTGAATAATTTAACAACAATTAATGGTGCAGATTACCAAGACCAGAGAGTGGTTGTAAAGGGTTGCGGAGATATTCATATTCCCGAATCGGCTTATGTTTCAATTACTAATATATTGCGGCCTTTTGTAAAAAGCATAATGTATGGAGAGCCCTGCAGTACCGTACCTATCTATAAGAAAAAATAATTATTGTACACCAACCTCGGCCGAGGATTTTATTGGAGCCCTTGTTGTAGCATCTTCAAATCTCATATCGTAATCAGAACGAATGGTTTTGAAAAGGCGATCCCAAACCAAGGTATATAAACCATAATTTCCTTTAAAGTATTGATGATGCTGGTTGTGATTGGTAGAAGTATTAATCCACCGCCCAACAATTGTTTTATTAAAGCCTTTTGGATATAGCTCATATCCTAAATGACCATATACATTATATATGATTGAGAATAAAAAGAAAATAGCCAAATGAGATATATGGATTGGAATAGTAAAATAAAAAATAATTACAATACCCTGTTCTACAACAGCCTCTAATGGATGAAAAGCATATGCCGCCCAAGGAGATGGATTGGTAGATTGGTGGTGTACTAGGTGTACATATTTAAATAGTGTTGGATTGTGCATGATTCTATGCACCATATAAAAATACAAATCATGCATTACGAACATGATTGGGAAAGCGCTAAAATAATAAACCCAACCAAAAGCGTCTATTTCTTTGTATCGAGTTGTAAACGGACCGATATAAGAACTGTTTAATACCATTACAATTAAACTAAAAATAATTATGGTAGAAAGAGAATATCCACCTTCTCTTAAGTAGTCGATTGTTTTTGGGAATTTAGTTTGAATTTTTTTATAAAAAAACTTTTGACGAAACAAGACATAAAATAATAAAAAGGCAACCAGGGCAACTAAAAAATAGCGGGTTCCAATTTTCTCCAATGCCCTAAAAAAAATATCCCAATTCATATTCAATCTATTAATCACTTATTTTTATTAATGTGCTTCCAACCAATTTTTTCCCCGTCCCACTATTGCTTCTACCGGTACATTGTTAGGAAGAGGTAAGGCGTTTACCATACAACTAACAATTAATTGTTCTAATTCGTTCGCTTCAGATTCAACCGCATCAAACACCAGCTCATCGTGCACCTGTAAAATCATTTTAGACTCCCAATTGCCCAATTTCATTTCATGATGAATTTTAATCATCGCTAATTTAATCATGTCCGCAGCGGTTCCTTGTATTGGAGAGTTAATGGCATTTCTTTCCGCAAAACCCCGCACCGTAAAATTACCACTATTAATATCTTTCAACCAACGCTTTCTACCCATGAGTGTTTCAACATATAGATTTTCTTTAGCAAAATTAATTTCATCATCCATGTATTTTTGAATAAACGGAAACTCCCTTTTATAATTATCAATAATCTCTTTGGCTTCCGATCTGCTAATACCCAAATTGTCTGCTAAACCAAATGCGCTCTGGCCATAAATGATTCCAAAATTTACACTTTTTGCCTTATAGCGCATTTCTTTAGTAACATCGGTCTCGTCTATTCCATAAACTTTTGCAGCAGTGGCAGTATGAATGTCTTTACCCAACTTAAATGCTTCACACATATTCGGGTCTCCACTAATTGCAGCCACTATTCGTAATTCAATTTGCGAATAATCTGCACTCATTAAAATTCGACCCTCCGATCTTGGAATAAATGCTTTTCTAATCTCTCTTCCTCGCTCTGTACGGATTGGTATGTTTTGCAGATTGGGATTATTACTGCTTAACCTTCCGGTTACCGCAACTGCTTGCGCATAACTGGTATGTACCCTTCCAGTTCTTGGATTGATCATTTCTGGAAGCGCATCAATATAGGTTGATTTTAATTTAGTTAATTCCCTGAATCCTAAAATATCGTCTACAATCTTGTGCTTATTAGCCAGCTTTAACAACACATCTTCACCTGTTGCATATTGACCTGTTTTTGTTTTTTTTGCTTTCGTATCTAATTGTAATTTATCGAATAAAACCTCACCCAACTGTTTAGGCGAAGCTAAATTAAAACGAACTCCTGCTTGCTCATATACACTTTCTTCACATCGTTTCGCTTCTATTTCTAACTCTTTACTATAACTATTTAAAAATGCCTGATCTACTTTTATTCCTTCAAATTCCATATCGGTCAAAACGCGCACCAACGGATTTTCTACTTCTTCAAAAACTCGTTCTACACCCTTTGATTTTAATAATGGAACAAATACTTGTTTTAGCTGAAGGGTGATATCGGCATCTTCTGCTGCATACTCTTTTATTTTTTCTATCTCTACATCGCGCATATTGCCTTGGTTCTTTCCTTTTTTACCAATCAATGTTTCAATAGATACGGGCTCATAACCCAAATATTGTGCACTCAGCAAATCCATGCTACGCCTGCCTTCCGGCTCTATTACATAATGTGCCAACATGGTATCGAATAAATTTCCCCCCACTTCAATTCCATACCATTTTAAAATCAGCAAATCGAATTTAATGTTCTGGCCTACCCAAGTAATTGATTCGTTTTCAAAAAGCGGTTTTAACTGTTCTAATAATTTTTTGGTTTTTTCTTGATCGGTAAAACAACTAATATAATAACCTTTGGTAGGTTCAAATGAAAAACTCAATCCAACTATTTCCACATTATTAGCATCTGTTCCTGTGGTTTCTGTATCAAAACAAATTTCTTTTTTTGTATTTAATAGATCAACTATTTTTTGAATAGCAGCTTCTCCCTCAATTAATTCATAGTTATGATTCGTGTTAGATATATTTTTATCTGCAGCCAAGCCTGTAGATTCGGTCTCATCGTTTTCCTCTGTTATTGTGTTTATCTCAATGATTGATTTTGCTGAATTATTTTTCGATGAAGGGTTTTTAGATGGTACAATATTTCCAAACAAATCTGTTTGTACCATTTCGTTATTAGACTGAAATGCGTTAAAGGTTTCGCCCAGGATCCTTTTACCCAATGTTTTAAATTCCAACTCTGTAAACACTTCCGATAAAGCTTCGTTATTCCACTCTTTTAATCGATAATCTTCTTCGTGAAACTGAACAGGAACATTCGTGATAATTGTCGCTAATTTTTTACTCATTATTGCGAGCTCTTTTCCATTACGAACTTTTTCTCCGAGCGCTCCTTTCAATCCATCTGCATTAGCAAGCACCCCCTCAAGCGTATCAAACTCTTTTAATAGTTTAGCCGCCGTTTTTTCTCCTACTCCAGGAATGCCGGGTATATTATCTACCGCATCTCCCATTAAACCCAACATATCAACCACTTGTTCAATTCTTTGTATATCCCATTTAGCACATACTTTTTCTGCAGTAAGTATTTCTTCCGCTCCGCCCATATAGGGTGGTTTGTATATGTATACATTCGGTTTTACCAATAATTGACCATAGTCTTTATCTGGTGTAACCATATATACCTCATAACCCACATCGGCCGCTTGCCACGCAAGCGTTCCTATCACATCATCAGCCTCAAACCCATCCATTTCTACTACTGGAATATTGAAGCCCCGAATAATTCTTTGAATATCGGGTAGAGATGCTAAAAGGTCTTCCGGCGCTTCTTGTCTATTGGCTTTGTAATCTGTAAAATCAGTATGTCTTTCTGTTGGAGCGTGTGTATCAAAACATACCGCTAAATGAGTAGGTTTTTCTTTGTTGATTAAATCAAACAAAGTACTTGTAAAACCAAATTGAGCATTTGTATTAATTCCCTTCGAGGTTATTCTTGGATTTCTAATCAACCCATAATATGCACGATATATCAACGCAAACGCATCTAATAAGAAAAGCTTTTTCGCCATGGGGCTAAGGTATTAATAAAAATCCCGGCTAACAATTGTTGCCGGGATTTAATTTCTCTTTACTTTCTTCTATTATAAACAGAAATCATTATTTTATACTGTATTTGTATTTATAACGCTCGTACAATTGCTTGTGCTTATCGTTTAATTCTATTTTTCTTCCTTGTATAAACGCATGCAGCACAACACTACTTTTCATATCTAAGATATCACCTTCACTAACAATAATATTAGCATCTTTACCTTTTTCAATTGATCCTGTCATATTATCAATTCCCAATACTTTGGCGGTGTTTAATGTAATTGCACTTAATGCTTCTTCTTTTGTTAAGCCATAGGTTGCAGCCGTTCCTGCATTAAATGCGAGGTTACGCCCACGATTCTGTGGATCATCGTCATTGATGCAAAATAAAACACCCGCTTTTTGTAAAGCTGCTGGCGTTTTATACGGTTGGTCTACATCATCATCATCTAGTGTAGGTAGATCGTGCATTTGACTAATTATTACACTAATGTTGTTTGCTTTTAATAGATCAGCAATGTGCCAGCTTTCAGATGCACCAATTAGTACAACGTCAAACCCAAACTCTTTTACAAAATCTATAGCTAGTAACATTTGTTTTACTTGATTGCAATGAATAAACAATTTCTGCTTTTTTGCAAACAAAGCTCTTGTGGCTTCCAATTTTAAATTGGGTGTTTTTACATCAGAACCGATATATGTTTTTGCTTCGCGAAAGAATTGCTTAACCGCTTCAATTTTATCCAATGCTTCTTTTGTTGGATCTCCTTGAGCACCAAATCCAAATTGTGCCAATAATGAACCAATCCTTCCCCCTTGTCGAGACAATAAGCTAGGCATGTATAAATGCATTCCCATATCTGCACTATACGCAGCGTCTTCCTCATTCCAGGCATCTAATTGAACCACACTAGATTGACCTCCAACCAGCGATCCTTGAGGTGCCGTGTGTGCTAAAAGAATTCCATTAGAGCGCAACGTGTTGGTTATTTTAGAATCTGCATTGTATGCTGCAATGGATCGAATGCTAGGGTTGACGTCACCAATTTCGTTTAAATCGGTTGTGCTTCTGATTCCAGAAATTTCAATTAACCCTAATCCAGAAGCCGGTAATATTAATCCAGGATATACGTGTTTGCCTTTTACATTAAATACGCGAACATCGTCAGCTGGTACAGCTATATTGGTTCCTACTTCTTCAATTTTTCCGTTATTGATTTTTACGGTTGCGTTTTCAATAACAGTACCGTTACCAACGTGTACGGTTCCGTTGGTGATAAACAATAAACCTTTCTGCTGTTTAGCGGGATAGATTGTTTCTTGTGCTGTTGCAATACCCGAAAGCAACAACAAACTACTCAATGTATATAATAATTTTTTCATTGTTCTTGTTTTAGTGGTTTGCATGATTCAATTCTACATCTTCTAAATCTATTTCTAACATTCCTAGTTTATGTCCATGATCTAAACAAGTGCTGATGTATTTAAAGCTAGGAGTAAAAGGAGAAACAGTCGCTCCGCCTCTTTTCTCGCCTACCATTTTACCAATCAATCTGGTGCGCTCCGCTTTCACTTGCTTTCTCATTGCAGCATCTTTTTCTCTGTCAAAATAAATAATACCATCTACCATAGTATACAAAGATTTTGCATAGATGCTCAAGGGGTTGTCGCTCCACAAAACAAGGTCGGCGTCTTTACCTTCTTTAATACTTCCTACCTTATCATCAACATGCAACATTTTTGCAGGGTTGATGGTAACCATTCTCAAAGCTTCTTCTTCTGAAAGACCACCATACTTCACTGACTTAGCAGCTTCTTGATTTAATCTTCTTGCCATTTCTGCATCATCCGAATTGATAGCAACATTTAAACCTATTTTGGTCATGATGGCAGCGTTGTATGGAATTGCATCCTGAACTTCATTTTTATATGCCCACCAATCAGAGAAAGTAGAGGCCGCAGCACCATGTTCTTTCATTCTGTCTGCAACTTTATATCCTTCCAAAATATGTGTGAATGTATTAATTCGGAAACCAAATTTTTCTGCTACACGCATGGTGGTTAAAATTTCACTGGCAACATAACTATGACAAGTAATAAATCTTTTCTTATTCATAATTTCTGCCAATGCCTCTAACTCTAAATCTTTTCTTACAGCAATTCCACCAGCCGCCTTTCTTGCAGCATCATAAGCCTTGGCTCTGTTAAAAGCATCTGTTAGCACTTGTTCTACACCCATTCTGGTATCTGGGAAACGCGTATTTCCCTGTTGTGATGAAGAACGCTTTACGTTTTCGCCTAAAGCAAATTTAATAAATGGATCAGCCCCTTTAAATTTCAACTCTTCGTCATTTACACCCCAACGCAATTTTATTAATTGAGTTTGACCACCAATGGTATTGGCAGAACCATGTAAAATATGTGAGGTTGTAACACCGCCACTTAATTGACGATAGATATTAATATCATCTGGATCTAAATTGTCTTGCATACGTACTTCTGATGTTACCGATTGTCCTCCTTCATTGGTAGAAGCTGAAGCAATATGTGAATGCTCGTCAATCAATCCAGCAGTTAGGTGTTTGCCCGTTGCATCGATTATTCTCGCAGTAGCATCGCTTAATCCCTTTCCAACTTTTACAATTTTTCCGTTCTTTACTAATACATCTCCACCTTCAATTTTACCCGCTTTATCACTTGTCCAAACTGTTGCATTTTTAAATAACACCGTTTCTTGTTTTGGTAAACTGCTGTCGCTATTTCCAAATGCAGTAAATGGATAAAAAGTTCCACCTGTTTTCGGAATCGTTTTTAATTTAACGCTATCTACTTTTGCAGTTGTTAATGAAATTAAACTTGCGCTCCATGTAACAGCGTTTCCGGTAGAGTCCACTCCGGTTCCGTTCCAAGTGTTTCCGTTGCTATAACCTGTTAATCTTGTTGCATTAGCTGGAAGTGTTACTGGAGAAGGCGCCGCACCAAAAGCACCCGCCCCCGCTCCACCAAATCCGCCACCCATTCCTGCAGGAAGGGTTCTACGTCTTTGACCAGGGGCATAACCCAATTTTACCGATTTGCCATCAAAACTAAATTTTGCTGCAACAGTGTCTTTTCCGATAATATTTGCTTGTGTATTGGATTTTACTTCTAAAGTATATGCTTGTGTTCCTGCATTACTATATACTACTAAATTATAAGTTCCTGCTATACTATACCAAGCATCTTCTTTTATTGCATATTTTTCTCCTTGAATCCAGTTTTGTAAAATAGAAGATCTATCAGAAAAAATTGGAGCAGTAGTAATAACAAAGTTTGCCAATTTGCCCGCATCAATACTACCTACTTTATCATAAACACCCAACCATGTTGCTGGATTTTTTGTGAGCGCTTCCATGGCGCCCTTTTCAGTTAAACCATATTCAATGGCCTTTCGTAAATTGGTTAAAAATGTTTTAGGATCGCGTAAGTCAGCTGCAGTTAAACAAAAAGGAATACCCGCTTTCTCTATACTAGCAGGGTTTGTAGGCGCCAACTCCCAAGCTTTCATATCTGCTAATGAAACCAATCTTGCATCGTTAGGATCTTCAACATCTTGTGCTTGCGGAAAATTTACCGTAACAATTAATGGAGCTTTCGTTGCAGCAACATCTTTTATGCGCTGGTATTCTTTGCCAGTTGCTTTAATAATATATTGTACCCCAAACTCGTCTCCAACTCTATCTGCCCTCATCACATTCCATAAATCTGAACCACGATCTTGAGCATCAAAAATTTGAGGAAGTGTTTGGTTGTCATTGAAGTTTTTTAATGTAAGGTTTACGCCTTCCTCTTTTGCAGCAGCAGTATTTGATTTATACCATGCAGCATCTAAATATGTTTGACGCAACAAGGCAATATTGCCCATTAAAGAAGATGGGTAACTTTGTGTAGAAGTTCCTTTGCTAAACGAATAATTGGCACTTGCCTTTTCTTTGATAAATACGAAATTCTCTTTTGTATTTGCTAAACTAACAACAGACCCCGTTCCTCTTACAAATCCATCTTTTTGATGAGTTAATACAGCACCAAAACCCGTCTCTCGATATGGTTTTGCCCTTGCTTCGTCAATTGAAAAAATTCTTACAGCATCAACGTCTGCTTTTAATGCTGAATTCCAACCATAAGCACCTTTTTGAGTTGATGCAATTGATTGAGATTGTTGTGCTCTAAAAAAATCCTGTGGATTGGTTGGGTTTGGTCCTTGTGCCCTTTGTGGCTGAGGAATTCCATAATCTGTGAAAATGTCTATAAAAGAAGGATAGATGAATTTGTCTTTACAGTCTATCACTGTTGCGTCTTTAGGAATAGCAATTCCTGAGCCAACGGCAACAATTTTTCCTTCCCTGATAACCAACGTTGCATTGGTTATGGTGTTTTGCGCATCTTTAACAATAGTGGCATTGGTGAAAGCGAAACAGCCATCACGTTTGTCTGTAATTCCGTTTACCGGAAATGTTTCTTGTGCCTGTAGCATAATAGCAAAGAGCATGCAAGAAAACAACAGCTTGAATTTTCTCATATTTAAGTTGATTTATTAAGGATTCTAAATGTACTGAATTCCTTCATTGGTCAACCAACAACTGTTAAAATTAGGGATGAATGGGTGAATGTTTTAATTGCAACACCGTATCATTTCTTAGGCTTATCAACTACATTATTCTTTCTCACCGCTCCCAGAGCATCTAGCCCAATATTGATTTTTCCATCGGAACCAGATTTGGCACGCAAATAAATACTAGCACCACCTTTTTGTTTGTTATTTGCTTTTTTAGACATTTCTGCTGGATCTACTTTTTGCAGGTTTCTTAATGGTACTTGAATTCTCAGATCCGTGTTTCCCGCAAACCCATATAAACCCTCTAAAAACAGATTTAAAACACTTGACTCTATCTGCATTCTAGGAACAGTTATTACTCCTTCTTTAATAGTCAATGCGTTTCTTATTTCTACAAATTCAATATCTGAAAAATCTCTTTTCTTAAAAACCATCTCTTGAATTTTCATTACTGGTGCATAATTAATGATGCTTCCGTTTTTCAATGAAAAATTTAAAAAACCATTTAATGTTTTTTTGTCTAATGTTCCGGAGGAGTTTATGTTGGTTGATAGGCTCCCTACAGCAGATAACCTACCTGTGATGTTTTTATGACCAATTCCATCTAATCCAAAATCATCAAAAGCAAAGAACAATTTTCGCGCATCTATATTAATGATTTTGAATGTGGAGTTAAGCGCATGACGGTTAGTTCCAGCTTCTTTAATAGAAGAATTTAGTTGTAACGACCCTCCAGCAATTCCAAATTGTATGTTTCTAACATTATAAGCCCCTTCTTGCAAATCTATAGCTGCTATAAAATTATTAGCTTCTAAATTTTTATTTACTATTTTATCTGCTTTGATGTTTATGGTAATTTTTTCTTTCTCCAGCACATTGTCAAACCTGTACATGGTTTTGTTTAAACCCCCCTTTGATTTCTTTTTTATTGACGTTTTATCTCTTTGTACTTTACTGGTTATACCAGCCAAATCTAATAAGGGGCTATAAATATTGATGTTCACATCTGCTTTTCCTGGATTGGTACCCAAAAGGGAAAAGGCGTTTTTAGCAACACCCGTAATGGTTATTTTACTTCCATTGGCACTTTTTGCAGAAAGACTATTTATACTAAGGGTTGAGTTTTTTATAGAAAAATCAGACACACACTCTGTAATAACAACCTTTAATGGCCTATAGTTGATAGAGCCCTTTTTTAATAAAAAGGATATATCAATAACAGCATTTTCATCATTGATGTTTTTTAGCGGACCATTGTATGCTACTTTTAATTTTCCCTCTCCGTTAGAAAAAATGATTTTATCGCTATTTACAATATCATTAAAGGCAGACAATTGAAAGTTGGAATTAAATGATCCAATCACGCGTGGCTCAGATAAATTTAACACAGCTACAGAGTCCGCATTTATAGGAATACCCTCCCAATTTGCAGAAAGATTATTAATTCGTATTGTAGAATTAGGATCTTTTCTAGGAAGACCGGGAACCACTTCATTACTAAAAAAACCGCTAAAGCTTGCTTTATTAAATACTACCAACGGTGTTGATAGTTCTGTTTCTTTTACTGCAAAACGTGCCATTACAAAAGGGTCTCCTCCGTTTAAAGAACCGGATAGTGTTGTGTGAACATCTAGCGGCTTGTCCATCGACACATTTTTCAATGCTTTAGCAATATGTTTTGTAACGAGTGTTTGTGCAAAATCATATTTAATTTGATTTGTTTTAATATCAATTGTAAAATGACCACTATCGCCAAACACAAATTTTCCATTAAAATCAAAAGGCTGATTGCTTATATTCATCCTCATGTTTTTAAAACTAAGGTCATTGGATTTGGTATTTAACGCTACCCGGTATTTTCCTTCCAATACATGATTCATTAAAAAGGCGCCAGTTGCAAGGTTAAACCCCAAGCTTTTTACTAATATATTTTTATTGATTTCAATAAATGTTGTATCACCCTCCACTTTTGTTTTTGCTTCGAATTGATTGATAAGAAAAGAAAATAGTTTTTCTTTTTGTTTGTCTTCAATGGTTAAATCAAAATTTTGAAATTCTATATTATCAGGAATCAAAAGCGGCTTTTTGTTTTTTTTGTCTTTTTCAACACCCGTTTTTAAAAAACTTAAATTATTTAATCCAGTTGAATCTGTGTAGATTAAAAAATTACCGTTAGTTACCAATGTTTTTCCAATAGCTATTTTGCCAATTAATAATTGTAGCATATTTAATCGCAAATAAATTTTTGAAGCAGAGAAAACTTTGCGCTTGTGTATTACATACATTGGGCCCCTTGCTTCTACGTTTTCAACCAATAAAGAGATAGATGGAAATTGTTTAAACAGCGACAACGATATATTCTCTATGTTTATTTGAGAATGGTATTTGGTTTCTACTTCTTTTTTAAATTGGTTGATCAGCTTTGCCTTGTTCGAGTTGATATAAATACTTGCTCCTGCGAACAAAACAACTATAAGAGAGAACACAGATCCAATAGCTATCAGACCATATTTTAGCCAACGATTCATAAGCAATATTTACTTAAAGATAGTTTATTTATCTACCCATATATACCATTAGAATTTGTACGTCACTTGGATTTACACCACTTACTCTGCTTGCTTGGCCCAAAGTAGTTGGTTTAATTTTTTTTAGTTTTTGAAGTGCCTCATTAGATAGTGCAGACAATTTATTATAATCAAAGTTTGCAGGTATGCGCATGTTTTCCAACTCACTCATTTTTTCTACTAAAGCCTTTTCTTTTTCTATGTATCGCTCGTATTTAATTTGAATTTCGGTTTGTTCAATTGCTACATCACTTATTCCTGTTAGTTTTTCTTTTAATGTTGGAATAATTTGAGTCAGAGACTGCAGTGTAACATTTGGTCTTAGTATTATTTTTGTGGCTTTTTGCTTTTCGGAAATAGAAGCAGAATTGATTTCTTCGAAATAATGATTGATGTCTTCTGGTTCTATGCTTTGGTCTTTTAGTACATCTTTTACTATTTGAACTTCTTTTATTTTTTGTTTTACAAGCTCCATTCGCTCGTTCGTTGCTAAACCAATATGATGACTTTTTTCTGTTAATCTGATGTCAGCATTATCTTGTCTTAGTAATGTTCTATACTCTGCCCTACTTGTAAACATTCTATAAGGCTCGTCGGTTCCTTTATTAATAAGATCATCTACCAATACACCAATGTAAGCATCACTTCTTTTAAGAACAAACGCCTCTAAGTTTTTAGTATTTTGATGAGCGTTAATACCCGCTATTAATCCTTGACAAGCAGCTTCTTCATATCCGGTGGTTCCATTTATTTGCCCTGCAAAAAACAAGTTGCTTACCATTTTGGTTTCTAGGGAATGGGTTAATTGGGTAGGCATAAAATAATCATATTCAATAGCATATCCAGGACGAAATACTTTACAATTTTCAAAACCTGGTACCATTCTTAGTGCTTGATTTTGTACTTCTTCTGGTAATGAAGTAGAAAAACCATTAACATAAATTTCTACCGTATTCCACCCCTCTGGTTCTACAAATAGCTGATGCCTGTCTCTGTCGGCAAACCTGCTAATTTTATCTTCTATGCTCGGACAATACCTTGGACCAACACCCTCTATTCTACCCTGATACATTGGGCTTCTATCAAATCCTGTTTTTAATACATCGTGTACTGTTTGATTGGTGTAGGTAATAAAGCAACTTCTTTGATCTTGAGGTTTGATCTTTGGAATATTCATATAAGAAAAACCCACTATATGTTGATCCCCTTTCTGCTCTTCCATTTTTGAGTAATCGAGGCTTCTGCCGTCAACTCGTGGAGGCGTCCCGGTTTTTAATCGATCGCTTTCAAATCCATATTCTACCAATTGCTCTGTAATTCCAGTAGCTGCTTTTTCTGCAACCCTACCTCCGCCAAATTTCTTTTCTCCAATATGAATCACCCCGTTTAAAAATGTACCACTTGTAACTACTACAGATTTGGATCTAATTTCATGACCCATTCCTGTAATTACACCGCATGCTTTTTCCTTTTCTATGATGATGGATTTGACCATATCTTGATAGAAATCTACATTAGGTGTGTTCTCCAACATTTCTCTCCATTTTGCCGCAAACAACATTCTGTCGTTTTGTGCTCTAGGGCTCCACATGGCCGGACCCTTACTGAGGTTCAACATCCTAAATTGAATGGTACTGAGATCTGTGACAATTCCACTGTATCCGCCCATTGCATCAATTTCTCTTACAATCTGACCTTTGGCAATTCCACCCATAGCTGGGTTGCAACTCATTTGGGCAATGGTTTGCATATTCATGGTGATCAATAAAACTTTGCTTCCCAGATTTGCTGCCGCCGCTGCCGCCTCACAGCCAGCGTGCCCCGCACCCACAACTATAACATCATACGCTTGAAACATGTTGCAAAGATACTTAGTGGAATGCTTATCCGAATTTTTTCAGCATTTCTCTTTCTAGCAGAATATCTTTTAACAATGTACCCGAATTGTATTTAGCAAACTCTTCTTTATTTAGGTTACCCAACTCTGCCAACCAGATTTTATTTTCTGTTAGAAAAGAAATGATTTTTTCATTTGCCTCAACATTATTGATTTCTATTGTCTCAATTTTTTCGAGCATTTTCTTACAAGCCCAATAGCGCGTTCGTTTATATAGATCGGAAAAGTATTTTTTTACTGCCAACACATCTACCCTTTTACCTTGGTTTTTGTTTGAATTAATTGTTTCTACTCGAATATTTACAAAGTTCCAGCAGAGTAAAAGGTCTTCTTCTAGGTTGAAATTGAAATAGGCGACAGGTACTATATGGTCAAATTGCCAATTAGCTGCAAAGCTTTCCCAGGAAACACCTTCTATGAATTGAAGCTCGAACCATTTTCTCAGATTGGTTTTATCTATTCCAAAGTATGGCGCATAGGCTTCGCTGGGCGTCCCTTCCATTACGAATCTTCTAAAAGCCAATTGCCATTTTCTTTTTTCGCTTGAATTGGTTGATGCTTTGTCCATTTTGTTTTTATATTCCCGTGTTACGGTTCGGATTTCCGGTCAGACCAAAGTGGTCTGACCGGTTTGCCCTTTCAATAAAGGTAAATGTGATTCGTGGAACATCAAAAAATGTTTCAGAGTGAAACAGTGATTCGTGGAACACTACTTTTTTATTGAGGACATCTAAAATCCTGAACGGTAATGTATTGTCTTGAGCCATTAAGCTTTTGAACGCTCACGCCCATTCTGCTAAAATTTTGGTTCATGAGATTTTTTCTGTGACCTGCATTGGAAAGACCAATATCCAGATATAATAAAAGAAGCGCCACCAACTGATTATCTTGACCCAAAGAAATATTTTCTGCACCACAGGAAATCACTCCAGCTTTTTTCATTCTTTCAGAAAAGCTGTTTCCGTTATTTGATTGATGAGAAATTTCTCCCTTCCGATTTGATAAATCTTTTGCATGATCCTCAGCCGTACTTGATAGAATTTTATCTGGTAACAAAAGCGGCAGCTCCGTTCCAATACTAAATTCTAAAATTAGTTGATTGGCTTCCTTTCCTTTTGTGCTTGGTTGTTCATTAAGAAAAGGAATTAGCACAGAATCGCAAAATAATTTTGGGTATAATCTTGAAAAATTGGTCCAATATATCATTTCCTTTTCAAGATCTGAAGCTCCTACAAAATGAGGACTTTGTTCCAGTTGATTAAGAAGCAAAAGGTTGATTTTAACTGCCGGAACAAAAGGCCTGTCTTCCAGAAAAACAGAGCTAATCGGCTGACTATTTAGAAAAAAGCTAAATAAAAGTAGAAAAATGCAGCAAAATAGGCCCTTTTTGGTCATTTTCATTTTTTAGAGAATAGCTGCAAATATTGGTCCTCTTTGGCCCTCATGGTGAAAATTTCACTTTTTGTTTTGTCTTTAAATCCACACAAATGGAGAACTCCATGAAAAATTACCCGAAGCATTTCTTCCCTATACGAAACCCCCAGAGAAATGGCATTGTCTTTAACCCGATCAATGCTAATATAAATTTCTGCCTCAACAGGTTGGTTCTTATCGGACAAACCAAAGCTGATAATATCGGTATAATAATCGTGTTGTAAAAAATCTCGATTCATTTGAAGCAGAAACTCATCGGAACAAAAAATGTAATTAATAGCTGCCAAGCTTCGGCCTTCTTTTTTAATAAGTTTTTCTATAAAAGCTTTGAGTAAGGTTTTATTGAGAAAAGTAAATGAACGATCTCCAGATCTGAAATTGATTTTAGCCATGGCAATTGATTACTCCAAAATTCGTAACAAAACCAATACATCGCCCATTACCTTTACCAATAATTTACATTGAATGAAGCGATTGTCGGAATTACATGCAGGCGAGAAAGGAATTATTCACTCTTTTGAGAAAGACGATATTTTTATCAAGTTAATGGAAATGGGCTGTGTACCAGGAGAATTTGTACAAGTGGTACAAATTGCCCCCCTTGGAGACCCTATTTCAATATCGGTTTCTGGATATACTTTAAGCCTGAGAATCAGTGAAGCAAGTAGTATTTTTGTAGAGCAGGATATTAAATAAATAATTGATTATCAATAAGTTACATGAAAATCGGATTGTATTTTGGCTCTTTTAATCCCATCCATACTGGTCATTTGATTATAGCCAGCCATGTAGTAAATCAAACAGATATACAGCAGGTTTGGCTAATGGTATCTCCTCAAAATCCATTTAAACAAGAAAGTGGATTATTGAACGAATACCATCGACTCCATTTGGCACAACTAGCAATTGAAGACGATACCAGGTTTAGGGTGTCAGATATTGAATTTAAAATGCCTCGTCCCTCTTACACCATCGATACGTTGATTTATTTGCAAGAAAAATATCCCCAACATGAGTTCACTATTATTATGGGCAGTGATAGTTTTCAAAATTTACCCAAGTGGAAGAACGCCGAATTGCTGATTCGAAATCATAGTTTCATAGTTTATAATCGACCCGGTTCAATTGTTATCGAAACCCATGGCGCAAGTGTATCTATATTAGATGCTCCCCAGCTTACCATTTCTGCAACACATATTCGCACCAATATTCAAGAAGGAAAATCCATTCGTTATTTAGTGCCAGAAAAAGTGAGGGTATATATTGAAGAAAATAATTATTACAAGTAATGGTTGATTGTTATTGGTAGTTCGCTTGATTGAAGTTTCTCTTCGTCCGCACAAATAATAAAATCTCCTCTTATTAATTTAATGAGCAGTTTGTAATAGATTTATCGTGCAAAATTCTGCTATGAAACGAGTTATAATCAAACAAAATTGATACATGAAAAAAACATTCTTTTTATGCCTAGTGCTGATTGCACAGTTTAGCAATGCACAAACCCTTACAGTAGATAAAATAATGCAAGATCCAAAATGGATTGGCAACGCTCCTTCAGGTGCATTCTGGGGTCCGGATAGCAAAACGGTTTATTTCAACTGGAACCCACAAAAAAACATTTCCGACTCTCTATATATGTACAATATTGCAGGAGGTACTCCGCAAAAAACAAACCCACAAGAAATACAGAAAGTAAATGCTGTTAATAATGCAGTGTACAATAGTACCAATACTCAAATGGTTTATGTATATCGAGGCGATTTGTTTTGGGTAGAAATAAAAACCAATAAAACCATTCGTATCACTCAAACTGAAGAGATAGAATCTACCGCCAAATTTATTATCAACGACGAATGGATTGTGTATAATAAAAATCAAAACCTTTTTGGATGGCATACCAAATCGGGCATCACACAACAATTAACCAATATTACCAGAGGAGCTGAAACATTTGCTGCACCCACGTTTGGTGGGAGAGGCGGAGGACAGGGTGGTGCAATTGGTGGTGGCGGATTTGGAGCTGGTGGTTTCACGAGACCAACAGCAACTGGCACTTCAGCCAATACACAAGATGGATGGTTACAACAAGAACAACTGGCTTTGTTTTCTGTATTAAAAGAAAAAAAAGATAAAAGAGACAAGCGAGATGCATTCAATAAAATGAATAAGTACACCGGAATGGATACCATCAAACAAATTGGTATTGGAGAAAAATTATTACAAGGATTAACTATTAGCCCTGATGGAAAATATGTGAGTTATCGATTATTCACTGCAGCAGCCGTGGCAAAAAACACGATCATACCCGACTATGTAACCGAAAGTGGATACACAACAGATATCAACGGAAGAACCAAAGTAGGTAACCCTTTGGGGAAGGCCGATTTTTATATTTGGGATAAAACGCGCGATACGGTAATGATGATTGTAACCGACTCTATTCCTGGTATTCAAGACTTACCCGATTACACAAAAGAGTATCCTAAAAAACAAGAAGGAAGAAAACCAACTAACCGCGCAGTAATTATTTACGGACCTTATTGGAATGATGCAGCAACTTTTGCAATAGTGGATATTCGTTCACAAGATTATAAAGATCGTTGGATCATGCAATTGGATGCAGCTACAGGAAAATTAAAACCAATTGATCGCCATCGTGATGAGGCATGGATTGCCGGACCAGGAATTGGCGGGGGAAATTTTGGCGGCAAAATTGGATGGATCAACAACAATCAATTTTATTTTCAATCTGAATCGAGTGGATATTCTCATGTACATGTTTTCGATGCAAATACAAAAACAATAAAAGATATCACCCCTGGAAAATATGAGGTACAAGATTTGGCATTGAGTAAAAACAAACAAAACTTTTATTTACTTACCAATGAAACGCATCCCGGAAAATTAAATTGGTATCGATTAAAAATAGATGGAAGCTCCAAAGAAAGAATCACTGCCATGGAAGGCGGCTATGAAGTGAGTATGAGCCCCGATGAAAAATGGATTGCTTACCGATATTCTTATATCAACAAACCGTGGGAATTATTTATTCAAGAAAATGCAGCAGGAAAAAAACCAATACAAGTAACCAACGATGCAACAACAGAAGCCTTTAGAAATTATGCTTGGCGCGAAGCAAAAGTTGCTGCGATAACCGCTAGAGACGGACAATCAATTTATACCAGAATTTATGAACCGGCAGCAGATAAGAAAAACGGAGCTGCAGTATTTTTTGTGCATGGAGCTGGCTATTTACAGAATGCACATTATTGGTGGAGTTCTTATTTCCGCGAGTATATGTTCAATAATTTATTGGTAGATCAAGGGTTTACTGTAGTTGATATTGATTACAGGGGCAGTGCTGGTTATGGAAGAGATTGGAGAACTGGCATCTATCGCCATATGGGAGGAAAAGATTTAACCGATCATGTTGACGTTGCAGATTATTTAGTAAAAAATTATGGAGTAGATGCATCGCGCATAGGATTATACGGAGGATCTTATGGAGGTTTTATAACCCTAATGGGATTGTTTACAACACCCGATGTATTCAAAGCTGGTGCTGCATTGCGACCAGTTACAGATTGGGCACATTACAACCATGGATATACTGCCAATATTTTAAATGAACCCATTCAAGATAGTATTTCTTATGCAAAATCATCGCCGATTAATTTTGCAGGGGGATTAAAAAATCATTTACTCATCTGTCATGGAATGGTAGATGTGAATGTACATTTTCAGGATGTGGTTCGATTGTCGCAAAAACTAATTGAGCTCAAAAAAGACAATTGGGAGTTAGCGGTTTATCCAGTAGAAGATCATGGATTTGTAGAGCCGAGTAGTTGGACGGATGAATACAAAAGGATATTAAAATTATTTAATAGCAAATTATTGAAATAAATCTTTTTTTCTAGTTCATCCAAATAGCAAATCTTCGCTGCCTAAAAAATTGATCAAGAAAAATTTAGATAATTTAAAAAACATTGCACATCAATTTTTTAAAAGGCTCAGTTTTATTTATTTGCTTGAACTAGTTTCTTGTTAATATAAAATATATTGCTCTTTATGGTTTGTCATTTAATATCAATGGTCAACATAAAACGAGGATCCTTTTAAAAACTAAAGCCATGATAGATTTTAATGTTAATTCATTTTAATTCGCTTGAATTTTTAAACAGCGACGATTTTATGTTGACCATGATTGTTTTTTTGACACGCTAAAACAATAGCAGCAAAGATTTACTATTCGGATGAACTGTTTATAAATTGAATGAATTTCACCCATTGATTTATACCAACAATCAGGTATTTTGTACCCTCCAAATCCAATACAGGACTCAATTTCAACAAAATTTCCTAATTTAGTATATCAATCCCTACTGTGAATGAAATGTAAACAATTCATACTGCTACTGCTATTCTATTGTTTATTCATCAACGCATCGCTTTTATTTGCTCAACCCATCATTTCCAATTTCACTCCAAAAAGCGGAACAGCGGGAACTTTGGTAACTATTTCAGGAACTAATTTATTAAGTCCTTCAAGCATTAATATTGGCGGCAAAGCGGCCATTGCTTTAAGCAATAATGGAACTACTCTGGTAGCAATGGTTATGCCGGGTGCTGCAACAGGAGCAGTTACGGTAACAACTGTTGGCGGATCAGCCACTGGCGTTGGGGTGTTTGCAATTTTAATTAATCAGGGTGTATTATTACAGCAAGGCAATAAATTAGTAGGTGCCGATATTGTTGGAGCTGCACAACAAGGTTATTCTGTTGCAATAAGTGCAGATGGAAACACAGCCATTGTTGGTGGATATAATGATAATAATGGAGCAGGTGCAGCCTGGGTGTTTTCTAGAAACGGTGGTGTTTGGATTCAACAGGGAAATAAATTAATAGGATCAGATGCAGCAGGAAAAGCCCAACAAGGCAGATCGGTTGCATTGAGTGCCGATGGAAATACAGCCATTATTGGAGGAGTTCAGGATGGTGGCAATGTAGGTGCCGCTTGGGTATTTGCACGCAATGGTGTTGGCGTTTGGTTACAGCAAGGAAACAAATTAGTGGGAAGCGGCTCATTTGGAGGTTCTACTCAGGGCCAATCAGTTTCTTTAAGTGCTGATGGTAATACTGCTCTAATTGGGGGGAACGGGGATAATAATCAAGTAGGCGCTGCTTGGGTATTTACACGCAATAGCCTAGGCGTTTGGTTGCAGGAAGGAAACAAATTAGTGGGAAGCGGCTCAACAGGTGCTTCCGCTCAAGGCTATTCGGTTGCATTAAGTGCTGATGGAAACACGGCCATTGTTGGTGGAAGTTATGATAACAATTACGCTGGAGCTGCATGGGTGTTTTCTCGCAATAGTTCAATATGGACGCAGCAAGGCAGCAAATTAGTTGGAACTAGCGCATCAACTAATGCTCAACAAGGTTTTTCTGCTGCGATTAGTGCCGATGGAAATACGGCTATAATAGGCGGAAATTATGATAACAATTACGCTGGAGCTGCATGGGTGTTTTCTCGCAATGGTTCAACATGGATGCAACAAGGAAGCAAATTAGTTGGAGCGGGAACAGTGGGTTTTGAGCAACAAGGAGTTGCGGTTGCTATTAGTGCTGATGGTAACACAGCTTTAGTAGGAGGATATGGCGATAGTTCTATAACTGGCGCAGCCTGGGTTTATAAAAGAAATGTAAGTGTATGGTCTCAACAAGGAAAAAAATTAGTAGGAACAGGAGCTGCTGGTGGTGCGGGTCAGGGCCAATCTGTAGCATTAAGTGCAGATGGCTATACAGCTTTTATTGGCGGAAACTCCGACAATAAAAATAACGGAGCAGCTTGGGTATTTACCTATATACCACCACCAACAATAACAAATTTCTCTCCGGCAAACGGACCAATTGGCTCATTGGTAACTATCACTGGTACCAATTTAAGTAATCCAACGTCAATAACAATTGGCGGTATAGCGGTTATTCCAATTAGTAATAATGGTTCTTCATTGGTTGCCATGGTTATGCCAGGGGCTTTAACCGGAGTAGTAAGTGTAACTACTGCCAGGGGAGTATCAAATTCAACTGGTCAATTTACAGTTTTGTCTACAAAAGCACCCAAATCGCAACAAGGCAATAAATTAGTTGGTGCCGGAGCAATTGGCAATGCCCAACAAGGATTATCTGTTGCAATAAGCGCCGATGGCAAAACAGCAATTGTAGGTGGAAGCAACGATAATAATGGTGTTGGTGCAGCTTGGATTTATACAAAAAATGCAGATGTATGGATGCAACAAGGTGATAAATTGATTGGTGATGTAAATGGAACCGGAGGAATTGACCAATCAAACCAAGGACAGTCAGTAGCAATAAGTGCCGATGGAAATACGGTTATTGTTGGAGGATACAATGATAATGGCGGTATTGGAGCAGCTTGGATTTATACTCGAATTGGAAATTCATGGATTCAGCAAGGATCTAAATTAGTTGGAAAAAATGGTTCAGCAACTACTAGACTTGGTTATTCGGTTTCACTAAGCGCTGATGGCAATACTGCAGTTGTTGGAGGAAGTGGTGACAATAATGGAGTTGGGGCTGTTTGGATATTTTCTAGAAATAATGGTACTTGGTTTCAAGAAGGAAATAAATTAGTTGGCACTGGTGGATCTTCAGATGCCCGTCAAGGATATGCGGTTTCTTTAAGCGCAGATGGTAAAACAATGTTAGTTGGAGGATACAATGACAATGGTGGGGCTGGTGCAGTTTGGATTTTTACCAATAAAAGCGGTGAATGGAAACAAGAAGGATCAAAATTAATTGGATCTGATGCTGTAGGTAATGCTAGTCAAGGTTTTTCTGTCTCATTAAATGCCGATGGTAATACTGCATTGATAGGAGGTTATTTGGATAATACAGGAATAGGGGCAGCTTGGGTGTTTAAAAGAAATAATGGAGTATGGAAACAAGAAGGAAATAAATTGATCATAACTGAATTTATTGGTATTCCTAGTTTAGGCAGGTCTGTTTCTTTAAATGCCGATGGAAATCAAGCTATGTTAGGAGGATATGGAGATAATAGCAATATCGGCGGAGCGTGGTACTTCCTTAGAGAAAATGAAAAGTGGACCCAGAACGGGAAAAAAATAGTTGGATCAAATGCTATTGGAGGAGCAAGACAAGGATTTTCAATTGCAATGAGTGCAGATGGAGTTCATTCTATTATGGGTGGGTATTTAGACGATAACCAAAAAGGCGCTGCTTGGGTATTTCAGTATATTCCTCCTCCAAAAATTATCAATTTCAGTCCAAAAAGTGGCCCTGTCGGAAGTTTAATAAGAATTACTGGTACAAATTTATCAAATTCAACATCCATTACTATTGGAGCAGTTGCTGCAATACCAATTAGCAACGATGGCAATAATTTAGTAATAATGGTTATGCCGGGCACATCAAACGGTACCATTAATTTAGTAACAGCTGAAGGAGCTATTTCAAGCCTTGACAATTTTACAGTAACAAGCATCAACCCACCTAATGTACAGCAAGGGAATAAATTAGTAGGAACACAGACTTCCATAAATGCCAGCCAAGGAGGTTCTGTTGCAATAAGTGCAGATGGAAACACAGCCATTATCGGTGGAAGAAATGATAATGGAGACGCTGGAGCAGCATGGATTTATACCCGAAACAATGGAGTTTGGTTACAACAAGGAAATAAGTTAGTAGGAATTGGTGGATCTGCTGATGCCAAACAAGGTACCTCGGTTGCTATTAGTGCGGATGGAAATACAGCAATAATTGGAGGAAATGAAGATGCTGGAGGAGTGGGGGCAGTATGGGTTTTTGTTAGAAATAATGGTATATGGATGCAACAAGGAAACAAACTTGTTGGAACAGGATCTATTGGTGCATCTTCTCAAGGAATAGCTTCTTCAATAAGTGCAGACGGAAATTCGATAATTGTTGGAGCAACCGGTGATAATGCTGGAATTGGTGCAGCTTGGATATTTAAAAGAAACGGTACAATCTGGACGCAACAAGGCAATAAATTAATTGGAACCGGATCAATAGGAAATGCCTATCAAGGAAGATCTGTTGCAATAAGTGCTGATGGAAATTTTGCGATTGTTGGCGGACATAATGATAATAGCGGACTTGGTGCAGCATGGGTTTATAAATTAACAGGATCAAATTGGGTACAAGACGGGAATAAATTGATTGGAACAGGAAATATTGGAAATGCCAACCAGGGAAGCTCAGTTGGCATTAATGCTGATGGAAATACGGCAATTGTAGGTGCAGAGGCAGACAATATAAGTGATGGTGCCGCATGGATATTTACTCGCAACAATGGTGTGTGGAGCCAACAAGGAAATAAATTAGTGGGGACTGGAATAGAATTCGCAAGCAGACAGGGCAGCGCTGTATCAATAAGTGCAGATGGTAATACAGCAATAATAGGAGCAAATAGTGATAATAATGGTGCCGGTGCCACTTGGGTGTATTCAAGAACGAATGGTGTATGGAATCAGTCAGGAAAAAAATTATTTGGATCAGGTGCTGTTGGGAGCGCCAATCAGGGCAGCTCTATAGCTTTGAGTGCAGATGGAATCACTGCAATAATTGGTGGAAAAGCAGACAATACTTTAACAGGCGCTTCATGGATATTTACCTATATTCCTCCTCCTATTATTAATAGTTTTAGTCCAACAAGTGGCTCTGTAGGAACATTGGTAACTATTGTAGGCAGTAATTTAGGAAATGCAAAGTCAGTTATTATTGCAGGAAGACAAGCCATTATTATTAGCAACGATGGAACAAACTTAGTTGCAATGGTTATGCCTGGGTCTACATCTGGGGCTATAGTAATTATCAATGATGGAGGAACCGCTAGTTTTGGAAATTTTAATGTAATCCCAACATTGTCACCCAATTTTCAACAAGGACAAAAACTAGTAGGTACACTTGGATCTGCATCTGCACAACAAGGATATTCTGTTGCAATTAGTGCAGATGGAAATACAGCGATTGTTGGTGGCTACAACGATAATAATTTAGCAGGTGCTGCTTGGATTTATACAAGAAATAATAGTGTATGGACGCAGCAGGGAAATAAATTAATAGGAATAGGTGGAAGCACTACTGCTCAACAGGGCTGGTCGGTAGCTATAAACGCAGATGGTAATACAGCCCTAGTAGGAGGTTACAATGATAAAGGAGGAGTTGGCGCAGCTTGGGTTTACACCAGAAGCGGAGGCATATGGACACAACAGGGCGAAAAGCTTGTTGGTAATGGGATTGAAGGATTGGGAAATGCACAACAAGGATATTCTGTGGCTATTAGTGCAGACGGCAACACAGCATTAATTGGCGGTAACGGCGACAATTTTTTAGCAGGAGCTACCTGGGTATTTATGCGTAGCGCAGGAGTTTGGAGTCAGCAAGGAAATAAATTGGTAGGAAATGGAGCTATTGGAAATGCTCGCCAAGGGCAAGCGGTATCTATAAGCGCAGATGGCAATACAGCAGTTGTGGGAGGTTATAACGACAATGGTGGTGTTGGTGCAATATGGATGTTTTTGAGAAACATAGGCGGTGTTTGGGCTCAACAAGGAAATAAGTTGGTAGGCACGGCAATAATAGGAAATGCCCAATTTGGAATTTCAGTTGCAGTTAATGCAGATGGGAATGCTGCCGTTATTGGTGGAAGTGGCGATAATAATGGTGCTGGCGCTGCATGGATATATACAAGAAGTGGAGGTGCTGTTTGGAGTCAACAAGGAAATAAACTATTTCCTTCAGATACAACTGGTGCTCCTGGTTTTGGTCAATCAATTTCTATAAGTGCAGACGGCAATACAACGATGCTGGGTGGTTTTTCCGATAATGGAAATGTAGGAGCGGTATGGGGTTTTAGGAGAAGTGTTGGAGTGTGGACCCAGCAGGGAAGTAAATTAGTTGGCACCGGTGCAGTTGGAAATGCCAAACAAGGGTTTTCCTTATCGCTTAGTGCAGATGGCAATACTGCAATAAGCGGCGGCATAAATGATAATAATATTGCAGGAGCTGCCTGGGTATTTACCAATATTCCTTCATCAAGCATTACATCGGCTACTTATAATGTTTCAACAGGTATTTTAGAAGTCACCGGAATTAATTTTATTGCAAATCCAGGTCCATTGAATGATATTGATGTTAATAGAATATCAATAACAGGGGAGGGAAATGTTATTTATGCTTTAACCAGTAATCCTGTTGAAATTACCAATGCAACAAGTTTTACAATTAAATTAAACCCAACAGATAGTGTTGCATTAAATCTTATTCTCAATAAAAATGGAACAACTTCTACAGGCGCAACAGTATATAATTTGGCAGCAGATGATTTTTGGATGACCTCGTCAATTGCTGGCAATGCAGATTTAACAGGAAATATAATTACTGTAAGTAATGTAGCGATTCCAAGAATTATTTCGGCTAACTATAATTTATCATCTGGACTGTTGGAGGTAATAGCAACTGGTTTATTAAAAAGAAACGGCTCGTTGAATGATATAGATGTTACAAAATTTATTTTTTCCGGACAAGGAGGAGGCACATTCACTTTAACAAACAATACTTCTAATGTTGAAATAAATGATGCAACAAGTTTCTTCATTAATTTAGGCGCAACCGATAAAGCAGCTGTAAATGTTTTATTAAATAAAAACGGAACCAGCGCAACCGATGGAACTATTTATAATTTATCAGCAACAGATGATTGGAATAGAGGAGCTGATGTTTCAACAGATATATCCGACCTAATTGATAATACCATTACAGTGAGCGGATTTCCGGGTATATCAATTTCAGTTCCAATTTCTGCAACTACAATTTCAACCGTTTATGGGAGTGCCTCCAATAGTTTAAACTTTAATATAGCAGGTACGTTTATGCAATCTGGTATTTTAGTAACCGCCCCTTCTGGTTTTGAAGTTTCATTGGATACTACAACATTCAGTAATTCAATTACAATTGGCACAGCTGGAACTATTGCAAGCACCAAAATTTATATTCGTTTGAAGCAAGGGCTATTGGTAAATAATTACACAGGAAATGTAGCGTTGTCTAGCACAAACGTAACAACTGTAAACTTGGCAACCCTTACTGGTATTGTAACGCCTAAAGCCTTAACCATATCGGGTATTATAGCAATCAATAAAGCATTTGATGGAAATACATTAGTAACCATAATTGGCACCCCTATACTTAACGGCGTATTGATAACCGATATTGCAAATATTAGAATTGGGGGAACTGTTTTGGCCACATTTGCCAATAGTAATATTGGAGAAAATATTGCTGTTACAATTGTTGGTTATACCATTAGCGGATCTGCTGCAAACAATTATAGCATTACTCAACCAACAGGTATAAGAGCCAATATATTTGATGCAGGTGTATCGATTATGCCAAATCCATTCTTTAATGAATTAACCGTTCAATTGAATGCTGCTGCTACATCGAGTACATCTATAACAAGGGTAAGATTATTAAGTGTAAGTGGCAAAGAATTTAAATCTGTTACTGTTGCAAGAGGCGTTAGTAAGATTCAATTATTTGGACCCGAATTAATAGCGGGTCTTTATTTATTAGAAATCACAAACGATAAATACCAGCAGACGAAAGTGATATATAAGTATTAAAAAAGATTCCCTTTTTTATGTTGACCATTTATTTTAAATAATCAGTAAGTTTTGCTAAGTAAGTTCTTGAAATGGGAATTTCTTGATCGGCAATAATTACATGATTAGCTATTTTTTGATTGATAGCATTGAGGTTAATGATATATGACCGGTGTATACGCATAAATTGATTTTCGGGTAATATTTTCTCCGCCCAATCAAGCGTGTGGCGGGCAATAATTTTTTCTTTTTTATAAGTAACTGTAATGTAGTTTCCTGTTCCTTCAACAAAAAGAATATCATCAACAATAATTTTTTTTGTTACACCGTGGGTGTCTTTGATAAATATAAAATTTTGAGATGGGTTTATTGGATTGCGCAATGCCAATTGAGCTGCAGCAAAGAGGTCGAGTTTTTTTATTGGCTTTGTAATATAGGCAAGCGTTTTGGTTTGGATAGCTTCTTGTATTATTAATACATCATTATTGGCTGTAACAAATATGTATGGGACTTTAAAAGACTCGTCAATTTTTATTGCGATGTCAATTCCATCTAATGGGTTTTTTAAATGCAAATCGAGCAGAACAAGATCTGGCTCAAGTTCTTCAATTTTTTGTAAAGCATGATTTTTATTATGTGATAGATAGATGTTATTATATCCAAACGAAACAAAAAGTGATTTAATATACTCTGCTATTAAAACCTCATCTTCTACAATTAAAATTTTTGCGTTATTCATGTTTGAGATTCTTTAAAAACAAGACGATAATTAAAATGTACCAACGATTCAATTGTGTATTCTCCGTCTAGTTGTCTGCTAAAAATATCTACCATTTTCATACCAAAACCATTTTTTGATAATCCTACTTTTATACCAATTCCATTATCGCTAACATTTAA
>JANOQC010000117.1:0-6722 GCA_031422175.1 Sphingobacteriia bacterium
GCCTGTGTGTATATAACCATGGCATTATTTATTTTCTTGATATTGGGATCTGTTTTACGCTATTATAAAATTAGTATCTGGAAATTTCTTGGCTATATAAAAAATGAATTACTCATTGTTTTAGGAACTTCTTCTTCCGAGGCAGCATTGCCTTCGTTGATGGAAAAATTAGAACATATGGGTTGCCATAAATCTGTAGTAGGCTTGGTTGTTCCTGCTGGCTACTCTTTTAACTTGGATGGTACTTCTATTTATTTGTCGATGGCCATTGTGTTTTTAGCACAAGTTTTTGATGTGAGCCTGAACATGGAACAAATACTTACCATCATTGGAATTTTAATGGTAACATCTAAAGGAGCAGCTGGTGTTACTGGAAGCGGATTTATTATTTTAGCATCAACATTAACAGCCACTAAAGTAATTCCTATAGAAGGCTTGGCTTTGCTATTAGGGGTAGATCGATTTATGTCTGAAGCCAGGGCCATCACCAATTTTATTGGCAATGGCGTGGCAACAATTTTTATAGCAAATAACGAAAAAATGTTCGATAGAGGAAGAATGCATAAAGCATTTAACAAGCACGATGTGAATGATTTTTAATAAAATTGAAGAGATTTTATTTTACTTCTTCAACCAAATCCTCATCTTCTTCAATCAAATCATCATTTTGTTCCATTAAATCGAAGTCTTCATCCAATTCAACTAAAGCATCATACTCATCTAATTGCTCTTCAGTTAATTCATCTACTAGTTCAAAAATTAGATCAGCCTTTTTGCGCCAAAAAGTTGATTCAACATCATCGTGATGCATTAATAAGACTGCATTATTTGTTTCCATTAATGGCTCTACTAAAGAAACATTTTCTCCTTCGTTTTCTATAATTAAATAGAAACTGCCAATTTCAAGTGATTCATAATTTTTCATAATTGTAATTTTTCAAAAGGTCACCAACAATTATGAACTGATTGTATTCTTAATGTTACCCTTGTGTTATTTCAACTTAAATCTCCATCCGGCATAAAACATTCTTCCGGTAATGGGGCCCCAAACCATGGATGCATCAAAGAAATTATTAAAGGGTTGATCAGCAGCTATTATGGCATTCTGCTGAAAGAAATTGGTGATATTTTCGGCTCCAATGTAAAAATCCATTGGATGCTTTTTGCCAAATGACTTACTAATTTGGGCTCCCATATTAATGAATGCAGGTGATATGCTCTCAAATTGATAATTTACAGGATTGGCACTGGTATTAGGGATTCGCTTTCTACCATTGTAGGTAATAGTATAATCAAATTTCCATTTATTTAGGGCATAATCAATACTTAGAAATGCACGATTATTAGCTATGAAAGGTCTTTGCAATAATTGCCCGCTATATGTGGTATTTACATCAAAATAACGGTACGCAATTCTAGCTTCTAGTTTTGTAGCAGGTATAATTGTAATCTCTGCTTGAAAACTATTTGAGTAAGACTTTCCTTGTAGATTATAAAACTTTACTTGCCTCGCATTTTCTACATCTACTACTACCTGATCGGTAAAATCATTCCTGAAAAAATCTGCACTAAATGAAGCGTCTCTGTTGAACAATCTGAATTTTTGATCAAAACTGATTCCTTTATTCCATGCAATTTCAGGATTCAATCCATAGGCTTTGCCTGGCTGGGCATTGAGGATATTAACTTGTCTTGCACTTACAAAAACACTCATGTTTTCAGCAAATATGTTAGCAGTTCTTTGGCCTCTTCCTGCACTAAATCTAAAAATGGTTCCTTTAATTGGTTCATACCTTAAATTAAGTCTGGGGGTAATAAAAATGCCAAATAAATTATTGTGATCGACCCTGATTCCAGCAACAGCTCCAAATTTTTCACTGGGAGTATATGTGTATTCAAAAAATCCACCAGGAACAATTTCTGTTCTTTGATAATTATTTAATTTAAAATCTTCATTGTACTTGTCGTATTGAAAACTCATTCCAGTTCTAAATTTATGCGCAGTAGTACCAATAATTGATTGATAAATTAAATTGCTATAAAAACTTTGTTGATTGGCATTGTAATTGGTTAATCCAAAATAAGATTGCTGGTTATGACTAATGGCTGCTATTTGTAAACCAATACTCTTGTATACTTTTTGAGGAAATACATAACCGATTTTAGCAAATCCTTCGTACCGTTCTGTATTGATTCCAAGCCCATAAAAATTGGTGGTATTTTTATCTCTGTCTGCATTAAATGCCACTTCGCCACCTACCTTATTGTCTTTCATTGCTTTAACACCAAATTGAATCATCAATCCTTTTGAGTTATCAAATTTGTATCGGTTTACAATACTAAATTGATTCCCTGTTGGCAAATCCCTAAATCCATCTTTATTAAAATCAATGGTACTGTTGTTTAAAAAATTATCATGTAATAATAATCCTACTGACCACTTTTTATTCAACTTGGTATTCAGGTTTAGATTGAGATCAGTTTTTCCGAAATCGTTGGTATAAATATTCGCTAATAATTTTTCGCTGTTTTCTGGCTTTTTTAATTCCACATTAATTTGTCCTGCAATGCTTTCAAATCCATTAGCAACAGAGCCTACTCCTTTAGTTAATTGAATCGATTCAATCCAAGGGCCAGCAATAGAATTCAATCCCAATGGAGTAGCTAAGCCTCTAGGCCCAGGTAAATTTTCTACAGTTAACTGAGTGTAATTTCCGCTCAAGCCCAATAGCTGAATTTGTTTCGATCCAGTTACAGCATCGTTATAAGAAACATCTACAGAAGGATTGGTTTCAAAACTTTCACTCAAATTGCAGCAAGCTGCTTTGAGTAATTCTTTAGAAGTCATCGTTTCAGTTCTAATTGTGCTCATGGTTGCAACAAAACTGGATCTTTGTGTATTGATAACAATCACTTCTTTTAATTGCCTGTTATTGGTCATTACTACCTTTATCTCACTGGCATTTACTACAGAAATCGTATCAGATTTATATCCAGTATAACTTACAACAAGATTACTCTCTGTTCCTTGGTGTTCAATTTCAAAATAGCCCAAACTGTCTGTAAAAACGCCTTTATTGGTTCCCATCCAAACAATACTTGCATTGTATAATGGGTTGAATTTGCCTTTATTGCTCGCTTCAACAACAACACCTCTAACTATTTTTAATTGTGGTATTGTATTTACTGAGCCATGTTCTACCTGTACTGCATCTCTGTATAAACAGCAGGAGGGAAGATCGCTGTAAACAGCTTCTTTGGCTTTTTTATTTTCTAAATCATGTCCTGCGCTAACAATTCTATTTTGAATTTTCTCTTTGCTTACTTGAGATGGGATGTATTGCAGTGTTAATATTTTACTTTCGATATTCCATTCGGCCGATTTTACGCCTCTGCCTTTTGCTGCAGTTTCAATTCTTGCCTTACACATTTCGCAAAGCCCAAAAACTTTGAATGTAATAGTACTATCTGGAATTGCTTTTTCAGTTTGAGCACTCACATTTAAAAAGGAGCTTGACAAACAAAAAATAGCTATTAATATTTTTTTCATCTTCAATTCAATTATAAAGTACAGGAAGAAGCAAATGCAGCTCCCTGTACAATTTGATTAATTCTTCTTAGCCTTCACTTCTGTAAGACTCATGCCACATTTGGTGCACTTCGCTTTTTTGTCGGTACTGGTAACATCTGCATGCATAGGGCATACATAAGTTTTTATAGGCGTTAAAGCCATACCACATTTTGCACATTTTGAAGTTGCAGTTCCTTTTACTTCCGGATGCATTGGGCAATTGTAACTACTGTCTGTTTTTGAATTGTTGTTCTGTGAGAAGGCTGCAAAGCTCATGCACACAGCCAACAACAAAAGGATTGTTTTTTTCATTTTTGATATTTTATAATGATGAATTGGATGACGATGTTGTCAAAAACACGTGAGGCATCTATACAATAGTGCCTTCAAATCTTAAGTGAAATATCAGATACGAAAAACGCAGTCGAGCTTATAGATAGGTATTGCTCGATGCAAAGGAGGAGGGTTACTGTAAAAAGTGACAATCGAAAATACTTGAGCAGTAAATTGGTTGGTTTGTTCGTGTGATCGTAATGCTACAATCGAATAATCTTGATTAGAACTTTTAAAAGCCGATTCACCAAAATGATTGTCTTTTACTTTGTAGTAAGTGTATTTGGTCTTGCAGCAATTATCCGTTTTAACATCCATTCCACATTTTTTGTCGGAAGATGGGGTAAAAGAAACGGATGTAGACTTGAGTTGATAACAGCAATAGAACTGTTTTACACTAAAACCAAAAGTAGCTGTAATATAAATGCTGATTAATAGTATCAGAATAACTCTTTTCACTTATATAAAGGTATCATTATTATTCAAAATGAATGTTATAGCTCCCTTAAATGAGTCAAATTGTATCTTCGCCCCCATGGGCCAGAAAAAACTCATTCGTTTTGAAGCAATTAAAGGGTTCTCAAATGTCTTAGAATACCCAGTAGCTATGCAAGGAAAATGGCTTGAGTTCTTTAAAAACGACCATCCTATTACCTTAGAATTAGCCTGTGGCAAGGGTGAATATGCTGTAGGTCTTGGTAGAATGTATCCTGAAAGAAATTTTATTGGCATTGATATTAAGGGGAATCGTATTTGGAGAGGAGCAAAGACCGCTTTGGAGGAGGGATTAGGAAATATTGCCTTTGTTAGGTCACATATCGATAAAATCACCGACTATTTTATTAAAGGCGAGGTTTCAGAAATTTGGATCACTTTTCCTGACCCACAATTAAGGGTTTCAAGATCTAAAAAGAGACTCACTCACCCCCATTTCCTTCGATTATATCAAAAAATATTGCAACCAGGTGGCCTGGTTCATTTAAAAACGGATAGTCCAAGATTGTATCATTTTACCCTAACCGTACTCAACTTATTTGAACTAGACTTGTTAGAATATACGGAACAGGTATATGCATCTAATGAAATAAAGCCTGAACTGACCATAAAAACGCATTATGAAGGTTTGGATATTGCGCAAAGTAACAGAGTGCATTATATCTGTTTCAAGATCAATAAACCCTTACCTAAAGAAAAAGATATTTTATTAAAAACATTATTTAGTGAGCAAGAACCTAGTTGAGAATATTGATTTTTATTTTGATGATAACGGATACATGGTTTTCACTGAAAAGTACCATATTGATGAAGGGCATTGTTGTGGTCATGGTTGTAGGCATTGCCCTTATGATTTTGAATCGGTACCTGAGCCAAAAAAATCTTCATTAATAGAACAGAAAGGTATGGCAAATTAATGCCTGTCTTTTTATCTAGTGGGGCATTTTAAATGGGCATTTATGCTACTCCGCTTAATGTCACCAGCAGTGTTTCTGTCTCTCCTCTTGTTGGTCACACGAGTTTTGCAACTCTTAAAATCTTTACCATCTTTTTGCCTTTCGCTAATTCGTCCACCATTTTGTCTAAATACCTTGCTTGTCTGGTTAAAGGATTTTCAATTTCTTCAATTCTATAGCCACAAATAACTCCTGTAATTAGTTGAGCATTCGGGTTCAATTTTGCTCTCTTAAAGAATGTTTCAAAAGTTACTTTCTCATCAATTAGTTTTTGTAGTTTTTTGTTATCAAAGCCAGTCAACCATTCAATTACATGATGTAATTCTTCTTTTGTCCTGCCTTTGCTCACAACTTTTGTGATATAGTGTGGATATACCGATGCAAATGCCATTTTTGCTATTCGCTCATTATGTTCTGGTGTTGTTTTCATTTGTCATGTTTTTATCTAGTGGGTTCAGATGCAAAATCCACCATCCATTCAATACCATATTTGTCTCATACTCCCTGGCTTACTGTTGCTGATTAAAGCTATGAATTTGATTTTATATTCCAAAGACCAACAAAGATCCTAGAAGATAAAACAAAAGCCGATGTTAGATTCTAATGATGAAAGACTCCTTTAGTATGCCACCATTTTGCCAAATGCCATTTTAGTGGTTAGTTGTTCTTGTATTCTGTCAATAATTATTACCATTGTAAAAATCTAATACCAATTTGATTGTCTTTAATTGCAAATTCCTTTGCACCCCAAGGTCTTGTTGTAACCTGATTAAGATTTGGGTGAAGTAGATGAGAATGAGATGCAGATACTTTTGCATAAACTTCTTCAATATTATTTGTCTCAAGTCTTAATTCTGGATAATGTTCTTTTGCTAATTGTTCATCTTGAAAAAGCATGATACTTATTTCATCTTTTTTTAATACGCAGAAAGGTTGTGAAGTATTGAAATCTTTGTGTTCAATTGTAAATTGTAGACAGTCGACAAATAATTTAAGTCCGTCTGAAATGTCTGTATAAAATATACTGGGTATTAATTTTGTAAAATTCATATCGTTTATATTTCATTTGTCATTAACAATGTTAAGATAACTTTATTTTAAGTAGGATGTTGCTCTACAATTCTGACTAACGTTTTGCTGCTACAAGAAGTTGGCGATTACGGAGCACAAAACTGTCTGCCACCCCAAATGTTCATTTGGAAAACTGAACTTCCTGTAACCACTGTACCGCCAATTTCTTAAACCCGCTGTTCAAGCTCACACGTTCCGTGAGGGATATTGTAGCCATTATATAGTCAACTTTGTTGCTTATCAAATATACTTTAAAATGTCAAAAAAAATGAGTTATCAAAAAACGCTTTAGGCGA
>JANOQC010000118.1:0-7507 GCA_031422175.1 Sphingobacteriia bacterium
ACTACTTTATGATAACGTAATTTTAAAATATTCAATGCCCTGTCGTCTTCAGGTGTTCCACGGAATACGCCCAAAGCGGTAAAAATATTTTTTATCTCCTCGTTATCATATATTTTGTATTCCATTGCTTTTTCCACGTTCAGAATTTTACCTCTTAATGGTAAAATAGCCTGGTAACTTCTATCACGGCCTTGTTTGGCTGTTCCACCTGCCGAATCTCCTTCTACCAAATACAATTCACATTTTGCTGGATCTCTTTCGCTACAATCTGCCAACTTACCTGGTAAACCGCCACCACTTAAAACAGTTTTTCTTTGTACCATGTCTCTTGCTTTTTTTGCAGCAACACGGGCTTGGGCGGCTAAAATAATTTTGGAGATAACATTCTTGGCTTCACGGGGATTCTCTTCTAAGAACGCTTCTAATGCTCTAGCAACGGTAGTTTGAACTATTCCACTTACTTCGCTATTTCCTAATTTTGTTTTTGTTTGACCTTCAAATTGTGGCTCTGGAACTTTCACTGAAATGATGGCACTCAATCCTTCTCTGAAATCATCTCCTTCAATTAATACTTTAGCCCTTTCAAATAATCCCTGCTTATCGCCATAGGTTTTAAAAACCCTTGTGAGTGCTTGTCGGAAGCCAGTAACATGTGTTCCACCTTCAATGGTATTAATATTGTTTACATAAGAAAAAATATGTTCCTTGAAATCATTATTGTAGGTCAAAGCAACTTCAACCGCTACATTAGATACTTCGTCGTGCCCATCTACATATAATGGTTCAGGAATTAATGGAGTTCTATTGCCATTTTTGTCCAACATTTGAACAAACTCTACAATACCCCCTTCGCTATAAAAGTTTTTTGTGTAGTAGTTGCCTTCTTCGTCTTTCTCGCGTAGATCGGTTATTTCAATATTGATTTTTCTATTCAGGTACGCTAACTCTCTCAGCCTGCCTTCAAGTATTTCTCTTTTATAAACCGATTCTTGAAATATAGTAAGGTCAGGCCAGAAATGCACTTTGGTACCGGTAATTTCACTTACACCAATTTCGCGAACAGCATATTGTGGTATACCAATATGGTACTCTTGTTCAAATATTTTTCCTTCGCGCTGAACTGTTACTAGTAATTTAGTGCTCAATGCATTAACACAACTAACACCAACTCCATGCAAACCACCAGAAACTTTATAGGTGTTTTTGTCGAATTTACCACCTGCATGCAATACAGTCATAACCACCTCTAATGCAGATCTTTTTTCTTTGCTATGCATGGCCGTTGGAATACCTCTTCCATCGTCTTGTACGCTAATTGAGTTGTCTTCATGTATGGTTACAAAAATGTTTTTACACCATCCTGCCAGAGCTTCGTCAATGGAGTTGTCTACCACTTCATATACCAGATGGTGTAAGCCTTTAACCCCAACATCACCAATATACATGGCAGGTCTTTTTCGAACCGCTTCCAGCCCTTCTAAAACCTGTATACTATCTGCACCGTAATTCTTATTTTCAGCTTCGTGTTGTCTGTCTAGTTCTTCGCTCATAAAAGTCTTGTGGGTCTTGCGTTTTAGTTAAAATTTGCAAGTGTGCAAATGTACTTATAAATAAGCCAAAATTGCCGTTAAAAATGGGCTAGTTTTCCCCATTTTAACAGTAAAAATGGAGCTATTTTTGGCGAAATAGATGTTTATACATTAATTTTGACTAGGATGATTCAAGTAATGGACATATTAAAGCTTTCACAAAGAACAGGAATTGATCCTAATTTGGATTTATTGTACCAAAAGCAACAACATATTCCAGGGTCTATTCAGTACAGTATTCGGCGCTATTTTGCTCATCCTGCATGGATATCTGAAGACACAGGTATGCTGGTATATCATTACAACGAAAAAAAGCCTAGAGAGAACTTTTTGGAGTTGAGGTATTGTACAACTGGCAATAAGTATTGTCCTGAAAAAAGTTGTTCTCAATGTGGCCATTTACCTACTTTAAATTGTGGCGGTAAACAACAAACCATTGATGTTTTTACTTTTCATTTTACTGCTACTTTTTTGCACCAATTTGTACACAATGTAAAATTGAGTAATCATAAAGACGAAGTGCTTGCTTTTAAACATCCAAATGCATTTACTAAATTATTTCCTGTTTCAATTAAGAAAAGAAATATACTCGATGCTGTTTTAAACCACAGTTATTCGGGTTCTTTGGAAAATATTTTTATCAACTCCAAAGTGCACGAATTGTTATTGCATAGTTTAGAATGTTTGATAGAAGAAAAAGAAGAGGGATTTATTTGTAAGTTTTTAGCGGATGATAGTGGCAAAGAAAGAATTTACCAAGCACGAGAAATTTTATTGCAACATATTGGTGATCCTATCACCATAAAAGAACTTAGTAGAAAAGTAGCCATGAACGAATGCTACTTAAAAAAAGGATTTAAAGAAGTTTTCGGAACTACCATTTTTGATTTTTATCAACAACAAAGAATGGAACACGCAAAGTATTTGCTCTATGAGAAAAGCCTGAGTGTTACTGATGTTTCAGCGTTATTGGGCTATTCATCCATCTCTCATTTTTCAGCTGCTTTTAAAAAGCATACTGGCTTGAAGCCATGCGAACTTTTGAAATAATTACTTGGGAAAGATAAGAGATAAATGGTAAGAGATAAAAGATAAAATTGGGTATCTCATAATTCATATCTCATAATTCATATCACTATAAACCTTTATATCCCTTAATAATTATTCTTTGTTCAATTATTGTAGGAGTACTTGGGCTATACAATCTTTGCTCTATCATACCTATTCCTTTGGCATAAAAAACATCAGCAACCAATAAGGTTTGATCTACGCCACTAGAGCCATCTGGTGTAAACAACATTTCTCTTTTTACTTTGATGATATTGGTAAAAGTGGTGCCTAAATAGTTGCCTATAAGATCGATATTGGTAACTGTAATTCTTAACCGTGCATTGCCTAAAAACAATGTAGTGCCCTGGCGCACACCTGCTCTCACTATTGCTGTTTCCCAAGTAGCATTGGGCGTTCCGGGAATTACATTGTCTTTCAAATAAATGTATTCTACATTATTGGCCACTGTATCGTATAAATACAAGTAATCATACTCAGGTGTACCAAGGCTCCAGTACTCGCCATTGATTCTACCTGTTACCGAAAAAGTATCTAATGTAGGCGTAGTTTGGTATTTATAATAGGTTTTCCCACCCTGATACAAATAGGAAAAAGGAGAGATGGTGGCTCTAAAAGTGTCGAGTGTTAATCCGCCGCCTAAATTAAACCCTGGCTCAAGTGCATATTTTATCCAACCATCTGCTAATGTGGGGCAATAAGTAGAAGTACTGCTGCCATTATTGGGTCCACCAACCAATAAGCTAAACCCACAAAAACTATTACCAAAATTGGTTTTAAAATCGGTAGTTCCGGCATACAATGGTCGGCCCTTTCCTTTTAATTTAATGACTTTATTGCCTGTAGATAGAACATATCCAGAATCTATAAACCACATCCCGTTAATCGTATCAGAGGATATTAAATATTTGCCTAATCCAGTAAAATTCACGTTTACGCTAATAAAATTTGTGTCAGCTAAATCCGAATTAATAAAATAGGTTCCATTGATGATTGCTTTTTTGCATTCACCCAAGCTATCGGTTAATATTCCGGAAGCTGCTCCAGAAGCAGCACCTGTTTCTAAACTTATTTCTTTGGTACAGCTGTTTAACACAAGCACCAATGAAAGAATAAAAACTAAATTTCTCAAAAGTAATTTCATGGAATGAACTGGCTTTATACTACGAATATCAGACATTATTTACACCAATAATGCAGCCTGAGGCGTTAAATTATTGGTTTTTATTAATTGACTAATATTATTCAAAGTGGTAGTAGCAATTTGAGTTAATGCTTCGTCTGTAAAGAACGCTTGATGAGCAGTGATTAGTACATTTGGAAAGCTCATTAATCGTTGAATAGTATCATCTTGAATAATATCTTCAGATAAATCTCTAAAAAACAGCTTTTCTTCTTGTTCGTATACATCAATTCCTAATGCGCCAATCTGCCCAGTTTTCAAGGCTTTGATTACGGCTTTAGTATCAATTAGCCCGCCTCTGCTTGTATTTATCAGCACCGCTCCTTTTTTAATCATTCCAAAAGTTGCTTCATTCATTAAATGTTTTGTTAGTTCATTCAAAGGACAGTGTAAAGAAATGATATCAGCTTTAAAAATTTCAATCAATGGATGGTATTCTACACCAATGGCTTCAAGGTCTTTATTGGCAATTATATCAAAGGCTAAAACCCGGCAACCAAATCCCAGCATTATTTTGGCAAATGCCTTTCCAATATTACCTGTGCCAATAACGCCGATGGTTTTGCCATGAATATTATACCCCAATAAACCATTTAAAGAAAAGTTTTGTTCACGTACTCTATTGTAAGCTTTATGCGTTTTTCTATTTAAGGTTAATAACATGGCAACAGCATGTTCTGCAACTGCTTCTGGGGAATAAGCCGGAACCCTGCAAACCCTTATTCCATTTGATTTTGCTGCGTCTAAGTCTATATTATTAAAACCTGCACAGCGTAAGGCAATAATCTTAATCGATTTGCTTGCCAATTTTTGTATCACGCCAACAGTTATTTTATCATTTACAAACACACAAACTGCACTTGCTCCGTCAGCTAGATCAACCGTTTGCTCATTTAAAGCAGATTCTATGAAAACCAGTTCAAATTCATCTTTATTTGTAAGTGTAAAAAAGGTCTTATCGTAGGTCTGAGCAGAAAAGAATACAATCTTCATTACCTAAATATACTGCGGCTTTGCCTTAGATCCGTACCTTTGCCACCATTTTTTAACCAATTACCCAAAAGGAATTGTTGATTGAATAATATGAGTGAGAAGTATGCTGAATTTAAGGGACTAAATCTCCCACAGATAGAACAAGAAATTTTAGCCAGATGGACCGAGAACCAGGCTTTTGAAAAAAGTATTGCACTACGTGAAGGAAGTAAGCCTTTCGTGTTTTATGAAGGTCCTCCTAGCGCCAATGGCATGCCAGGCATACATCATGTAATTTCTCGAACACTCAAAGACATGGTTTGCAGGTATAAAACCATGCAAGGATTTCAAGTTAAAAGAAAAGGTGGATGGGATACTCATGGGCTTCCCATTGAATTAGGTGTTGAAAAAGAATTGGGAATTACCAAAGAAGATATAGGCCAGAAAATATCTGTTGAAGCGTATAACCAAAAATGCAGAGAAGCGGTACTTCGTTATAAAAAAGAATGGGATGATATCACCAATAAAATGGGGTATTGGGTTGATTTAAAAAATCCATACATAACTTATGAGAATAATTACATTGAAACACTTTGGTGGATTTTAAGTGAATTGTATAAAAAAGGATTTTTGTACGAGAGTGTTAGTATTCAGCCATATTCGCCTGCTGCTGGAACGGGATTAAGTTCACATGAATTAAATCAGCCAGGCACGTATAAGGATGTGAAAGATACATCAGCTGTGGCTATGTTTAAAGCCATCAACAATGAACGTTCTGCGTTTTTGTTTGAAGCAATTAAAAAGGAAACAGCCAACAGTATAGGAGAAATATTTTTTATGGCATGGACAACTACTCCATGGACATTGCCATCAAATTTAGGACTAACTGTAGGACCAAATATCGATTACGTTTTAGTCAAAACATTCAATCCTTATACTCATTTACAAGTTTATATTATTCTTGCAAAAGCATTGCTGAATAAGTATTTCAAGCCCGAAGGCGAGAATGGAAATTTTGAAGATTATTCTGAAAAATCAAAATTATTGCCTTGGACCATTCTTGCTCATTTTAAGGGAAGTGAATTAGAAAATGCGGAGTACGAACAATTGCTTTCTTACGAAGCCAATTCATTAAAAGTGATTCACGAAATCACGCCAACAGCAAAACCATTTCGAATAATTACAGGAGACTTTGTAACTACAGAAGATGGAACAGGAATTGTACATACAGCGCCTGCTTTTGGAGCAGATGATTACAGGGTTGGAAAGAAATTTGATATTGGTATTTTAACCATGGTAGATCGCCAGGGAAAATTTGTAAATGGTTTGGGAGAATTTAGTAATCGATATGTAAAAAATTATAAAGACGATGCCAATTATGTAGATGTAAACATAGACATCTGTGTAAAATTAAAAAAAGAAAACAGGGCATTTAAAGTAGAAAAATACGAACACAGTTATCCGCATTGTTGGAGAACCGATAAGCCTATTTTATATTATCCTTTGGATGCTTGGTTTATTAAAACCACTGCTGTTAAAGACCGTATGGTGGAGTTAAATAAAACCATCAACTGGAAACCAAAATCTACTGGAGAAGGAAGATTTGGCAATTGGTTAGAGAATATGGTTGATTGGAATCTTAGCAGAAGCCGGTATTGGGGAACACCTTTACCTATTTGGAGAACCGATGATGGATTGGAGCAAGTTTGTATTGGATCTATTGCCGAATTAAATGATGGAATTAGAAAAGCAAATACTATACTCGGTGGTGAAATTAATAAGCATTATTTACACGAGGGGATTTTAGATTTACACAAGCCATTTGTTGACGATATTATTTTAGTGAGCAATTCAGGTAAGCCCATGAATCGAGTTCCCGATTTAATTGATGTTTGGTTTGATAGTGGTGCTATGCCATATGCACAATGGCATTATCCATTTGAGAATAACAATTTAATTGATAAAGGAGAAGCTTTTCCTGCTGATTTTATTGCAGAAGGAGTAGACCAAACAAGGGGTTGGTTTTATACTTTACATGCTCTTGGTGTAATGTTATTTGATAGTGTTGCTTATAAGGCAGTAGTGAGTAATGGATTGGTGCTGGATAAGAACGGCAACAAAATGAGTAAGCGTTTAGGCAATGTGGTAAATCCTTTTGAAACCATCGAAAAATATGGTGCAGATGCAACACGGTGGTATTTAATTACCAATGCATCACCTTGGGATAATTTAAAATTCGATTTAGCTGGAATTCAAGAAGTTCAACGCAAGTTTTTTGGAACATTATACAATACCTATCAATTCTTTTGTTTGTATGCCAATGTTGATGGTTTTGCATTTAAAGAAGCATACATCCCATTAGAGCAACGTCCGGAAATTGATAGATGGATTCTCTCCTCCTTAAATACTTTAGTAAAAAGAGTTACCGAAAGTATGGATGATTTTGAACCAACCATGGCAGGTAGGGCAATTGAAGAATTTGTTGACGCCCAATTTAGCAACTGGTACGTTCGCTTGTGTAGAAGAAGGTTTTGGAAAGGAGAATACGAAGCGGATAAAATTAGCGCATACCAAACATTGTATGAATGCTTAGAAACTACATTTCGTTTAGTTGCACCTATTTCGCCTTTCTTTAGTGATGCAATTTTTACCAATCTCAATGCAATTACAAAAAGATACAATGCTAATTCTGTGC
>JANOQC010000119.1:0-1745 GCA_031422175.1 Sphingobacteriia bacterium
TGTAAGATCATTATATATTTTTTTCGGCTTTCTCTCCTAATAATTGAATCATCGGCAATAAAGCACCGAATCTTTCATCCGAGCTATGACCTTGTTTAAAACGATGATAAATTTGTTGTGCAATTACTGCATTCTTAAATAAACCAAATACATAATAAAAGTGCATATCGCTTAAATCTCTTCCGCTTTTTGCTGCGTAACGATCAAGCAACTCTTGTCTTGTATAATTTCCAGGTAACCAACTTAAATTATATTGTTTAAATACATCCCCTTCACCCGCTTCAAACCAATAAGCCATCATGGCTCCTAAGTCCATTAATGGATCGCCCACGGTAGACATTTCCCAATCAAGTACACCTATAATATTGGTGAAATCAGTAGAGAAAATAACATTATCGTATTTAAAATCGTTGTGTAAGAAACAAGGTGCTTGTTCGATCGGACGAAAGCTTTGTAACCATTTTGCTACTCGATTCATACTTTCAAGCCTATCTGTTTCAGCTACATAATATCTTTTGATCCAACCTTCTACTTGTCTTTGAACATATCCATCTGGTTTACCCAATTGTTCTAAATGAGTAGAAGCAATATTAATTGAATGCAATGCTACCAATGTATCAATCAATTGTTCGGAGAGTGATGTAAAAGTGGAAGCGGGTAATTGCATTTTTGGAGCATTGTATGCTCTAAGTATGGAACCCTCCATTTTCTCCATGATATAAAATGGGGCGCCAATGATAGAAACACCTTCACAAAACACAATAGGAGCAGGCACTTGCGAAAAATGAGGTTTTAGTAAACTGAGTACTTTAAACTCTCTACCCATATCATGTGCCGATTTAATATTGGCACCATGTGGCGGCGTTCTGAGCACATAATCTTTTTCATTGGTAGTTAAGCAATAAGTGAGATTGGAATATCCTCCCGGAAATCGACTGATATTTTCGATGGGTTGAATGGGCAAAGAATGAGCTGAAATATACTGATTCAATGCATCTTTAAACCCTAGTTCATCTTCGCTAAGTGCTACCGTTTTTTCCATGAATATTGCTTGATTATTTTCTTTTCTCCATTCCGTATTTTTTCAAAATGCTCAATGCTAAACTTTGCATATGTACTTCATCAGCTCCATCCCATATTCTGGCACCTCTCTCATGTTGGTATAAATTGGCCAACATGGTTTCATCGGAAATGCCCATGGCACCATGCACTTGTATTGCTCTATCTAAAACTTTCAATACCATATTGGCTACATAAAATTTGATACCAGCAATCTGATCTCTTGTTGCAGCAGCGCCATATAGATCAATATTATGGGCAGTGCGCAATACCAATAAACGGGAAGCATCTATTTCAACCCTACTCTCTGCAATAAATCCTTGTATGAATTGTTTTTGTCCTAACACAACACCATCATCCATTTCTCTGGTTGCTGCTCGTTTACACATAAGGTCGAATGCTTTTTCTGCAATACCAACCCAACGCATGCAATGATGAATTCTTCCTGGTCCTAATCTTTCTTGCGCCAGTTTAAACGCTTCGCCTTCTACGCCAATTAAATTTTCAACTGGCACCCTGCAATTATTGTATCTAATTTCCGCATGGCTTGCCCATCCTTCTCCTGCTTCGCCAAATACAGGTATATTCCTAATGAATTCAAAACCAGGTGTATCAGTTGGAACAATGATCATACTGGCACGTTGGTGCTTTGGCGCATCCGGATTGGTAACTGCCATCACTACTGC
>JANOQC010000120.1:0-3281 GCA_031422175.1 Sphingobacteriia bacterium
AACAATTGGCAACATCAACATCATCCCACAGGATATTGGAAGAGTGATTTTGAATTTAATTACCAATGCATTTTATGTTGTGAATGAAAAGAGCAAACAAAATATCACAGATTACGAACCAACAGTATCAGTAAGTACAAAAAAAGTAGATAACAAAATAGAAATAAAAGTTACCGACAACGGCAACGGCATTCCACAAAAAATACTCGACAAAATATTCCAACCCTTCTTCACTACCAAACCCACCGGGCAAGGAACAGGATTGGGATTGAGTTTGAGTTATGATATTGTAAAAGCACATGGAGGAGAGTTAAAAGTGGAAACGAAAGAAGGGGAAGGAAGTGGATTTATTATTGTTTTACCTGTTAATTAAATAGAATGAAAAAAATATTTATTTCCTCGCTGATTTTTTGTGGAATACTAACAAACTGTTTTTGTCAAACTTCTCCGGTAGAGATAAAAAAATTAAAGGATCAATTGCTAAAAGCAAAACATGATTCAATCAGGGGGCGATTAACTTATCTACTGGCTGAAGGATACAGGTTTTCCAATATAGATTCATCGCTTTTTTATACAGACCAGACTATAGCATTCGCTGATAAAAATAATTTACCCTATATAAAGGCCCAAATGTTATCCTTAAAAGGAGCTACAATTCTGGAAGCAGGTAAGTTACCTGAATCGCTGAAGTTTCAATTTGAGGCATTAGTAATAAGTGAAACAATAAAAGATACGTCGAATATCGCTTATGCTTTAAACCGGATTGGGAATATATATATGGAATTGGCTGATTATAAAAAAGCGAATGAATATTACTTTCGGTCAAAAGACTTATTTGAAAAGATAGGTGATATTGGAATGTTTCATAATGAAGTATCAAATATTGGAAACATTTATGATTTAATGCTAATACCCGATTCCGGATTGTATTACCATCAAATAGTATATGATGCCGCAAAGAAAACCAATGATCGAACCAATTATACTAGGCCTGAAATGATGTTTAGAATGGGTAATGCGTATAATCTGAAAGGCAATAAAGAGAAGGCTATGTATTTTTATAAGGAGGGTATTAAAGAAGCAAATATTGATAATGACATCAGAAACCTTACCATGAATAATCTCTACATCGCAAAACTATACGAGGAACTGAACATGCCTGACTCCAGTATGAAGTATTCATATAATACGATACAAACTGGCAGATCCATTTCATTCAAAAAAAGTGTTTATGATGCGGCTATATTATTAAGCGGGTTGTACAAAACTAAAAATCAATATGACAGTGCGTATAAATATTTAGCTATAGCTAATATAGAAAAAGATAGTTTGATAGGTGCAAAAAGATTTCAGGAATTGCAGCGTATTGTTTTAGATGAACAGGAACGACAGCGTAAAGTAGAGGCTGAAAGAATTGCTGACCAAAACAAACAAAAACAAATTGCATTGATTGCCGGACTGGCATTGTTTTTAATTATTGGTTCCTTTCTTTATCGCAACAACAAACTAAAGCAAAAGGCCAACAAAGTTTTAGAAACCACTCTGACAAATTTAAAATCCACCCAATCCCAACTCATTCAATCCGAAAAGATGGCGTCGCTTGGTGAACTCACTGCAGGTATTGCACATGAAATTCAGAACCCGTTAAACTTTGTAAATAATTTTTCTGAGGTGAGTAATGAGCTGATTGATGAAATGAATGCTGAACTAAACAAGGGAGATATTGAAGAAGCCAAAGCTATTTCATCTGATATCAAACAAAATCTTGAAAAAATAAACCATCATGGTAAAAGAGCTGCTGATATTGTAAAAGAAATGTTGCAGCACAGCCGCAGCAGTAGTGGAGTAAAAGAACCAACAGACATCAATGCTTTGGCCGATGAATATTTACGATTGGCCTATCATGGCCTTCGTGCAAAAGACAAATCATTCAACGCTACCATGAAAACAGATTTTGATGAAAGCATTGGTAACATCAACATCGTTCCGCAGGATATTGGAAGGGTTATTTTGAATTTGATTACGAATGCATTTTATGTGGTGAATGAAAAGCAGAAGGTGGAAGGCGAAAGGTTAAAGGCAGAAGGGAAACAGTATGAGCCTACTATTGAAGTAAGTACCAAGAGGGTGAATGAAAAGATTGAGGTGAAGGTGAAGGATAATGGAAATGGCATTCCTCCAAAAATTCTCGACAAAATATTTCAACCCTTCTTTACAACAAAACCCACAGGTCAAGGAACTGGTTTGGGGTTGAGTTTAAGTTATGATATTGTAAAAGCGCATGGAGGGGAACTTAAAGTAGAAACAATAGAGGGAGAAGGTTCAACATTTATTATTCAAATTCCTATTAACTAAATAATGAAAACAATCTTAAAAATATTCCTGCTCTGTGTAATGCCTTTGAGCACAATAGCACAAACAGACCCAACTTGGGGATTTGTAACCGATCAGCAAGCCGATAGCTTGAAACGTTCGTTAAAAACAGAAAAGAACGATACGCTGTTAATGGCTGCTAATCGTAGTTTAGGTTTTTATTATCAGGAAACAAAACTGGATAGTGGGCTATATTATCATCAGCAACAATTAAAGCTTGCTAAAAAATTAGCTATAAAAATGTGGGTGGCAGATGCTTACAGCCAGGTAGGCTATCTTTTTCATTTTACCGGATATCCAATAGAAGGGTATAACAATTTAATGGAGGCAAAAAAAATTGCTGAAGATGAAAAAAATGAGTCGAGCAACTGGCATCACTGGGTTTTTTCAAATTCGAAAAATCTGCATGATGCCCGTTTGTCTATATTAGCCTTGAATTATAATGGACTGGCAGGCTTATATAATTCTTTGGGTGAGCCGAAAAAGAGAATGGATGCACAAAATGAATGTTTACGCCTTGCGGAACAAATAAAAAATGGAAAAATCCTTTCAATGATATACGGCAATATGGCTGGGCGTGTATCCCCAGATTCGGCGATACCGTATTTAAAGAAGGCAATGAAATACGAAGATGAATCAGGCTATCAAAAAAATAGAGGAAATGATCTTTTGCGTATTGCAGGAATCTTTTCAAATAAAAAGCAATATGATTCAGCGATATATTATGCTCGTGCTTCTATGCAAGCAAACCTGGAACAAAACAATTTACGGCTCTTGGTAAGCTCATACAGGGCGATGGTCGGAGTTCATAATCGTCTAAAGAATCCTGACTCATGCTTGTTTTATGCAAAAAAGATAATAGAAGTTGCAGGTATTACTGGACAGTCTGGTTCTTTGCTAGTTGGATA
>JANOQC010000121.1:0-7169 GCA_031422175.1 Sphingobacteriia bacterium
CAACAAGTTTTAGACAGAAAATGATTTAGCACTCATATACCAACTAGTTGGTACTCTTATAGGTACGAATGATGTAAATTTATGTTATATACAATGAGATTAAAGCATCGTTTTACTTAAAATTGGTATCTTTATACGTGATGCGATTTTTTATAAAAAATAGCAAAAAAATTATTTTGATACTTGGTTTAAGTATTGTGCTAATTTCTAGTGCAGTAATTGGACAAACCAACTATTATTCTAAAGCATCAGGCAACGCAAACCTAGAAGCAACTTGGGGAACCAACACCGATGGTACTGGTACACCACCCCCAGATTTTGCTACCGGTGATGTTTTTATTGTAAGAAATGAAAGCACTTTAACCACTAGTGCTACATTTACAATTGACGATGCAGGATTACCTGGTGGAGGTCAACTCATCATCAACAACGGCGGTGTTTTAACAGCAAGTCATGTAATTACTTTTTCTGGCGCAGAAACGCTTTTTCAAATTGATAATGGTGGAAGATATGTTCATAATACAAGCGCCAATTTAGGAGTAATATCTAGTATAATTAGGTCAGCTGGCTCAAGTAGTTTTGATGCTTCTTCTATATTCGAAATCAGTGAATCTGGCACTCATACCAGTACAGGTGGAGTGAGTTTTGGAAATTTTACAATCAGCGGGCCCTCTAAAACAGTTGCTTTTAGAACAAATGCTTCTGTAAATATTCAGTCAACTTTAACCATTTCAAATACTTGTACCCTACATCTAAGGGTAACTAGCTCTATTGTAGGTGGTCCATCTGCAACAAGTGGCACTGGCACATTGAGAATAAGTAGTACCAATGCCAATAATATTTCAGCCGGTAAAACCTGGAATTTCCTAGTTAACATTGATAGTTCAGCTAATCAAAACATTCAAGGAGGAACATATACAGATATAAATGCAACAGGAGGCAATAGAACAATTGCTGCTGCTGCTAGTATCTTTATAGGAGGAACTTTTACAATAGGTTTAGGAACCTACACTATTGGATCTGGTTCAACCATCGATTACACAAGCAATGGTTCATTATCTATCCCAATTCTCCCCTACCAAAACCTCACCATCAGCGGTACAGGAACAAAATCAATCAGTGCCCCACTTACTATAAGTGGCACATTGCTAGTTTCGAATGCAAGCGGGTTTCTAGATATCAACGGTCAAACCCTTACCTTAAATGGGGACGCTACATTAACCAATGGTAAATTAATTGGATCATCTACTTCTAATTTAACAGTGAGTAGTGTCAGTGGAACCAATGCCAGCATAGGCTTTAGCCAAACAGGCTCCAACAACCAACTACATACTTTAACCCTTGATAGAACAGGTGGTGGTGGTGCTATTTTACAAGACAACGTAAATATTGTAAATAGATTAATTATTACTGCTGGTAACCTTAATACCAATAATAGTACATTGGGTTTATTATCTACTAGCATCAGCGCAACCGCAAGAGTAGATCAAGTAACAGGTTCAATATCTTATGGAGGATCTGGTGGTTTTAGGGTTGAAAGATTTATTCCTAGTGGATTCAGAAGCTACCGAGACCTTACTCCATCTGTCTATACTTTCGCTAGTCATATTTTAGATAACTGGCAAGAAGGTGGAAATAGTCCAGGAGGTTATGGTACACACATTACTGGAGTTCAAGGTGCACCAGGTGTTGATATTTCTTCTGGATTAGATAGAACCCAAACAGGAAATGGATCTTTTTTTACCTATAATGGAACTAGCTTTCCAGCAGTTACCAATACTGCTTCTACTCGTTTAGATCCTTATCTTGGGTATAGAATATTAATTAGGGGTGATAGAAATGTGGATTTATTGCAAGTGCCAACTCCCACTACTATGAATCAGGCCACTACTTTAAGGGCAACTGGTGAATTAATTTATGGTGATGTTACTTTTTCTACTTCAGGAGTTACCAATTCAGTTCAAAGTTCTTCTTTTGCATTAAACAGTGCTAGCAGCACTGGATTTAGTTTAATTGGTAATCCTTATGCATGTCCGGTGAGTTGGGGTAAAATTTTAGACAATGCAGGTACCACCAATGTTCAAAGTACTTATTGGTATTTTGATCCAACACAAGGCATCAATGGTATTTATGCCACATGGATTAGAACCGGTGGTGGTGGATCTGAGACGGGAACAAGCAATGGAATTGGCAATACTAATAATTTTATTCAATCAGGTCAAGCCATATTTGTTAGAAATAATAGTAGCACCAGCCCAACTGTAAAGTTTGAAGAAAATGATAAAGCTATAGGAAGTACTGCTACCAGCATTTTCAGCGTACCACTTACTATTTCTACACAAAATAAAATTGGATTGATTTTACAAAAATATGTAGCATCGAGGGGAGGTAATGTAATTTTAGATGGTTCTACCCTATTGTTTGATGCCAATAGCAGCAATAGCATTCTCACCACAGAAGACGCCGGTAAAATTTCCAACGGTTCTGAAAATTTAGCAATTGTAAATAAAAGCAACGGAACTAATTTATTAAGTATTGAAAGCAGAAAACCAGTAACAGAAAATGATACAATTGCGTTGCATCTTTGGCAGGTAGTTAACAACGATGCATATACTTTGAATATCATCCCAAAAACTTTTTCAGCCAATGGAAGGATGGCTTTTTTAAATGATGCATATCTAAAAAAGCAAACATTTATTAGAAACGATAAAGACACCATTAAAATAAATTTCACCTCTATAAGAACCGACTCCGCTTCTTATTACAATAGATTCAGTCTATTATTCAAACAACCATCAGCCATATCAAGTAACCAATCAACAGCATCACTTACAGGAACTTATACTGGAACTGCCGTTGGATTAACTTGGAAAACCACCATCGATAACAATCAATTGTATTACGAGTTAGAAAAATCTACCAATGGTTTTGAATATACCAATATTGCTACTATTTACTCAGACGGAACAGGCAGCTATTCCTTTTTAGATACAAGTATCAATTCTCGCAAAGTGTATTATAGAGTAAGGTATTATAACACCGAAGCACAATATGGCCTTACCAATATCGTTTTAATTGAACCTACTGATAAAAAATCGACTATTTCAGTTTATCCGAACCCTGTTAGCGGAAATACGATCAATGTTCAAATGAATCAGCTAGATCCAGGCAATTATCAATTAGCCATTCTTGATAATCATGGCAGGGTATTATTCACACAACAAATAATGCATCAAAATAATAGCAGTACCATACCAGTTACTTTCAATCGAAACTTCACCAATGGATTGTATCGTTTGAAATTAACCCATTTAACAAGCATGAAAGTGTACACTACTAATATTGTTTTTCAAAGTAATAAATAAAAGGGCTGATTTTTAAGAAGCATAAAATGAATCAAAGGAATAAATTAATAACTATCGTTGTCCTTTTTGTTTTGATGAATCATTTTTCATCGGCACAAATTTCGATGCCAATTAGCCCAAGTTTAGATACTTTATACATGTCTAGTGGTTCCATGACACCTACTATCGATCCCAACCCTGGTTCGAATCCATTCCTTTCAGATAGTGCATCAACTTTTGGTAGAGGAATAGTTGCCAACGACGATCCGGGTGGCCCTGGTAGTGGTGGTGGTGGATTTGATCCTCCTGCAGATGCGAACATTCCATTAGACGGCGGCATTGCAGGGTTGCTTTTAGCAGGCGCCGTTATTGGATTAAAGCGAAAGAAGAAAGGGAGAAAAGTAGAAAAAGAAATTGCTAAATCCTTGAGCTAAGTACGCTTTTTATACAATACCACCATCACCAACACCACCCCATACAAACCATAGTTATACACCGTATGGTGCTCTAATTTAGCCAACAGTGGCCAATGATAAAAAAGCGCTTTGGCCAAGATCACTATTCTTGCAATATTCAATAGGGCGATCAAAGCCATACCACCGATGACCCAAATGAGCTTTCTTTTTATTGAACTGAGTGGATCGGCTACTACAAATGCCACCCAAAAAGCATTGACCCCAATGCCCAAACATTGATAGATCAATTGTATGCGCAAATTCCCTTCTACATTCAACATGAATCGGCCTTCTACCAAAGCATAATCTCCAAAAACACCTAACCAATGCGCTGCTGAACGCAATAATAATGTTCTATAAAAACTCACATAATCAATAGCATGCAACCAACCAATATAATACCCTCCTTTTTCCGAAAGTCCAATAAAAGCATAAGTGCCATAAAAGAGTACCAAAAAAATCAACACAAATTTTACTAAAAAAAAGATATCGTTCCTAGAGAATTTCACTTGATGCAATTTACAGATTCTCCTTCCATAAAAACCACAATAATTAGCCAATTAAAACTAACTTCAATCTATAAATTGCTGTCAATGGGTAATAGATATTATTCTTTAGATGTATTTAGAGGTGCCACTGTTGCACTCATGATACTCGTAAATAATCCTGGAAGTTGGGGGCATATTTTTGGGCCATTAGAACATGCCCCCTGGCATGGTTGCACACCTACCGATTTGGTTTTTCCTTTTTTTCTTTTCGCCGTAGGCAATGCCATGGCATTTGTTATGCCACGTTTTGAACAAGCCGGCCCTGCTGAATTTTGGAAGAAAGTAATTAAAAGAACTTTGTTGATTTTTGCGATCGGACTATTTTTAAATTGGAGCCCTTTTATTAAATGGGATGGAGAAGTATTGGTTGCAAAAACCTGGGAAAAGATCAGGATCATGGGGGTATTGCAAAGAATAGCACTCTGCTATTTTTTTGGATCGGTAATAGTATTCTATGGTAAAACAAAGGGTGCTTTTATTACAGGTATGGTGCTTTTACTATTGTATTGGTTTATTTGTTTTGCAGGAGGAGCAGCCGGAGATCCTTATAGTTTGGCGGGCTGGTTTGGTACTGCCATTGATTCCAATATTTTAGGTGAACTGCATTTATATAAAGGAGAAGGAGTTCCTTTTGATCCGGAAGGATTAATGAGCACACCGGCTGCGATTGTTCAAGTGATTTTTGGATTTTTGATAGGACAATACATTCAGCTAAAAGGCAAGAATTTTGAAATGCTCACGCATTTACTCATTGCTGGTATAGTGTTAATTCTTACAGGATATATCTGGGACATGAGTTTTCCTATCAATAAAAAAATATGGACCAGCAGTTATACCCTATACACTTCCGGATTAGCTATACTTACTATTGGGGTACTTATTTATTTGATTGAGTTTAAAGAAATAAAAGGTAAATGGAGTTCATTTTTTGATGTGTTTGGCAAGAACCCTTTATTTATTTTTGTATTAAGTGGTTTTTTACCAAGGGTATTGGGATTATTAAGATGGCAGGTAACCACCGATGAAGCAGGTAAAAAAATGTATACTTCAACCCTTCCGTTTATTTATGAAAACATCAAAGTTTTTTTCTCCGATGAAAGAATTCCCTCCTTGTTGTATGCCTTATTAATGATTGCCTTTTACTGGAGCATTGTATATGTATTAGATAAAAAGAAAATTTACATTAAAGTATAAGTTACATTACACTTTCTAAAGGACGCTGGATAGAATGAAATCTTTTCTGTATAAATTTTTATTGAATAAAGGCTTATTACTTTTCTTAATTGGAATATTATTAAGTACCTGTTTTTATTTTAAAACAGAATCTAAATACGAAGATGCTTTATTTGAGAATATTGTAGATAAAATTAATGCCCAAGCCCACCCCGATGATAACCTAGATTCTTTTTTTGTTGCGGCTATGCAAATGACGCATACCCTAGAATACAATCGTCAACAAATTTTCGGGGGTAAAAAAATAACGGGGGTGAAAGCCGTTTTTTTCAGGCCAGCTACAATCGATCTAATGACAGGAGATGGAGCCTGCGGTAGCTATTCCACTGTTTTGGCAAGAATGTTAAAAGCAGCCGGCTACCAAGTTAGAATTGCGCAAATGACAGTGAATGGTACAATTGGTGGGCATATGGTAGTAGAAGTTAAAAAAAGAAGCAATTGGATTGTACTCGATCCCCTCTTGCAACAGTATTTTAAAAAGCCTGATGGCGCTTTGGCTTCTTTTAATGATGTTCATAATAATTGGCCCTACTATCAAAAACAAACAGATACCAATTATGTAACTGCATATAAATATGAGGGGGTAAATTATACGAACTGGAATAAAATAAAATATGTTGGCCCAGCTGCAAAATGGTTTTTCGAATTGATCCTTGGAAAAGAAAAAGCCAGTGAAATTTCTATCCGTTCTTATATTCTACGCAAATATCATTTTTTGTACCTGTTGAGTTTGAGTGCGTTGCTATTTTTCAGCATTTGCTTGGTTTTCAGTTTTATATACAATCGAAAAATTGATCAACATAAAATAGATCAACATAAAACAACTTAACCCAGATTCAACGGCTACCTGATTTTTTTTGCCGGATTGCCTGCATACACACCTGGTGATTCAATATTTTTTGTTACAACTGCACCCGCACCAATTACTACATGATCACAAATAGTTACAGGTAAAATGGTAGCATTGCTTCCTATTGAAACATGGTTACCGATATTTGTTTTACCCCATTTAGATGAATCTCCTGAAGGCCCACCATCTTTGAATAAATCATTTACAAACATTACTCCATGCCCAATAAAACAATTGTTGCCGATGGTTACTCCCTCGCAAATAAAACTATGTGACTGAATTTTGCAAGCGCTCCCAATCATCACATTTTTTTGTATCTCTACAAACGGCCCAATAAAGCAATCATTGCCAATAGTGCATTCATATAAATTACAGGGATTGATCAGGGTAACATTTTTACCGAAAACAACATCTCGAATACTGGCATTGATTATTTGAAATGGAGTGGCCATAGTTATTTGCAGCTTTACTTTTTTGATTTATTACTATAGGAGTCTCTTTTATTAATTGGCACTATACCTTATCTAAATATTGCTGCCGCTTGTTCAATGCTTTCCGGCTTACCAACATCAATTAAATCGGCACCTGAATGATCAAACATGTTGATTGATTGCTTGGTACACAAATCCAAATAAACATCGATCATCGAAAATTTTCCTGCGAATTCAGTGTGTTCAATGGCAGAAAAAATACCCGTGTTCAATACATGAATACCACTGAATGCCCTAGGAAAAATTCC
>JANOQC010000122.1:0-12843 GCA_031422175.1 Sphingobacteriia bacterium
TGGAATTATCAATAACTTAAAACAAACTGCCCAAAGTATTTTTGAATTTTACAATGGATATGATCCAATGTTTAGTTGGTGGGTTCCTACAACGTATAAAACATTAGATGAAACACTCACTTCTTATGCAGCAGCATGGAAGGCAAAAACAATCGCTTCTGCAGCAACTGATAAAAGTGGAATCGTTGGCATACAAGCAGGAAGAGAAAATTTGATCAAGCAATTGCAGCTAGAAATGATCCCTTATTCTCCGGAAGAGCTCATTGATATTGCTAACAAAGAGTTTGCATGGTGCGATGAAGAAATGTTGAAAGCTTCCAAAGAAATGGGTTTTGGTACTGATTGGAAAGCGGCGTTAGAAAAAGTAAAGAATACCTATGTACCTGCAGGTAAACAACCCGAGGCTATACTAAAATTATATACAGAAAGTATTGATTTTCTAAAGAAAAACAACTTACTAACTATTCCACCTCTAGCCGAAGAAACTTGGGGAATGATGATGATGAGCCCCGAGCGTCAATTAATTGCACCCTTCTTTTTGGGAGGAGCCGACATTATTATTTCCTACCCAACCAATACAATGGCTTTTGAAGATAGGATGATGAGTATGCGGGGCAATAATCCACATTTCTCTAGAGCTACAGTGCATCATGAATTAATTGCAGGACATAATTTACAGCAATTTGTGAATTCACGCAACCGCACGTATAGAAATTTTGGTACTCCTTTTTGGACTGAAGGCTGGTCTTTGTATTGGGAACTGATTCTTTGGGATATGCAATTTGCAAAATCACCTGAAGATAGAATTGGTATGTTGTTTTGGCATATGCATCGTTGTGCAAGAATTATTTTTTCACTCAATTATCATACGGGTAAATGGACTCCGCAGCAATGCATTGATTTTTTAGTTGATAGAGTAGGGCACGAAAGAGCCAATGCAGAAGGAGAAGTAAGGCGCTCATTTACCGGACAGTATCCGCCTTTGTACCAGCTGGCTTATTTAACAGGTGGCCGTCAATTTTACGCATTAAAAAAAGAATTGGTAGACAGTAAAAAAATGAGCTATAAACAATTTCATGATGCAGTATTAAGTTTAAACGCTATGCCTGTTGAAATGGTAAGGGCTATACTTACACAACAACCACTTACAGAAGATTTTAAAACCAATTGGCGTTTTTATGAAAAACAGTAGTTAAAGTAGTTTTTCATTTTCATTGCCTATGCCAATGAGGTAGTTGAATAAGTTTACTTCAGTTGAGAGATTCAATTTTTTGCGAAGTCTGTATCGACTTATCTCTACACCCCTAACGGAAATATTCATTAGTTGTGCAATTTCTTTGGTTGATAAGTTCATACGCAAATATGCACAGAGTTTGATTTCATTGTTACTGATATTTGAGTGAATTGTTTTTAGGGAAATAATAAAATTGCTATGTACTTTATCGAAATGCTTTGTAAAATATTCCCATTCCTCATCTAGTTGATCGTCTTCATTGAGGGTTTTAATTATTTTTTTTAATTCAGTAATGGCGTATTCATTATCTATTTTTTTAGCAACTTGATTTAACTCGGTTTTTATTTTTGTAAGCAACTCTCCTTTTTTTACTAAATGCAAGGCAGAAGAAGCTAGTTCAGTATTTTTAAAGTTGAGGTCTGTTTCTAAGTTTTCGTTTCGTAATGCAACCAGCTCACCTTCCGTTTTACTGAGTTCTAAATCGTGTATATAAACGAGCTTGCTTTGCTCTTCCTCAAAAAGTAATTGTTGTTCTATAAATTTTTTCTTTTGCCAGTAGTATAATCGAAACAAGGTCAACAGAACTAAAACACTATAAAAACTAATTGCCCAAATGGTTTTATACCATGGTGACAATATGGTAAAACTATATTTGGCAATAGCCGACTCAATGCCAAAATTATTACGTGCTTTTACTTCGAAAATATATTTTCCAGGAGTAAGATTGGTGAATTCTTTTTCCGTTTTGTTATTCCATGTGGACCATTCTTTTTCTAAACCCTTTAGTTTATAACTGAATACCAGATTGTTTATAAAGCCATGTTGCGACGCAGCAAATTCTATACGGATATTGTTAAAAGGGTAATCAACCGAAGGAATATTTTCTTCTAATTGAACAGCTGGTAAATCTAGCTTATTGAAATAACCGCCAAATAGCAGACTGTCTAAATTTTTCCCAATACTAACTGTACTTATCTGGATATTTAGTGGTGGAGTATTTTCTTTATATTTTTTATAATTAATATGATAAAATCCGCGTTCTCCTCCTAAAAAAATGTTGTGCTCGTCTAATGGATAAATCATTTCGAAACCACTAAGCATCTTATTTTTTAGCTCGGGAATATCAATGATTTGTGGCTGGTCTAAACTAAGATCAATTACACCAATATTTTTTTCGTTAATGAACCAAATATTTCCTTCTTTATCTTCTTTTAAATAACGAATACTTTTTGATCCTAAAAGATTCATGTAAAACTGGTCTGGCTCAAAAAGGTTTGTTGTACTGTTATATTGATATATTCCATTACTGGTAGCAATCTTGATTTTATTTTTTAAAATAAAAACATGGTTGTTTAAGTCGGAAGGGAGACCATGCTTTTGGCCATATCTAGTTAATATTTTAGTAGAGTCTATTTTGAAGATACCATGATAAGGATGTGATACCCAAATGTTATTATTGGAATCTACTGCAACAAATCGGGAAGACTCATTAAAATTTGCAATAGGCACTTGGTTTTTTCCTTCCATAAAAAGCAATCCCCTATAGTTACCTGCAATTATTCCATTACCGAAAGGAACAAAATTCCAAAAACCAGCATAGCTAGAAAAAGGGGTGGCTGTTTGTTCCCTTATTTCAAAAGCCCCGTCGTGATGGCCTAATAATAATTTTCCATTGATTTGCTTAAGTCCCCAGTTTTGGCCGCGGGTATTTGCAACTAATGAAAAATGAACCTTACTAAAACTAATATCTCTGGCAGGTTGAAGTGGTACTACAAATAACCCGTTTGAAGTTCCCAAATACAATTTTTTGTTTTCAACAATGGCCGTATAGCCCGACTCTTCATTTAATTGAGGTGAAATATTTTTAATTGCACTATTGTTGGCAATAAAGTCAATGCCGTTATTTAGTCCTAACCAAAGGTTTTTTTCTTTGTCTAAAAAAATACTCAGGATATTATTATTCTGTAAGCCCTCGGTTCGTGCAAAATGTTGAATTATATTACCTTCATGATCAATAATATAAACACCACCATTGGTGGTAGCAATTGCAACCCATTCATTATTAATATTGGTAGCTGAATAAATGCGTTCGTTTGCAAAAAGGGTACTATTGGCAGATTTAATTTTTTCTAATTGGTTTTGCCTAAGTAAGAATAGCCCGTTTTTAAGTGTAGTAACAATGGCGTTATTTTCTCCAATACAAACTATGGCTGTAACTCCATCTCCTTGAGGAATTTGAGTATCTTTTTCTGTGATAGAAAGAGGCAGAAGGCTATTTTTTTCAATAGATAGTAGACCAGCCTTATAATCATGCGTAATTAATCGATCATTACAACTTTCTATATAGGAAAACTCTTGAGGTGCGTTAAAAACAGTTATTTTACCTGAAAGCCACCTAAAAATTTTATAAGCTGTTCTAAAATAGACCCCTTTTTTAAAGGGAACAATATCCCAAACGTCTCCAAAATTCTTAGAAGACTCATTAAGCGAGGCAATTATAGAGGTAAATACCAACTTGCCTTGTTGGTTGGGTGAAAAATAACCCAATTCATCTTGACCACCCACATATATATTACCATCATCACCTATCAAAACCGAACGAACAATAGTTTTATTGGGTAATGGATATAAAAGCCATCTTTTTCCATCAAAAGTTAATAATCCTTCGTTATTTGCAACATATATAATACCCTGCCTGTCTTGCCTGAAATCCCAATTTTGTGCGCCGGCATTATATTGTTTTTTTGAATAGTTGATTATTTCTGGTATGCCAATAGTGTTTTGAGCCTTAATTGCAAAGGGAGCAAAAAGTAATATGAGTAGTTTTTTAAGCAATGTGTAAATATGGCTATGTGAATATAACAAAAAGTTAGTGATGTAGTTTTGATGTATCCTATTTTATTAAAAATCAATCATTTATAGTTCTTGATGTAGTAATGTAGGGGTATGCTATTCTATTTTTGTAGTAATTTGAAATACTTTTATGTTGTTAAAACGACTGCATTTCATTCACCAAAAGCTTGCATTATGAGATTAAGATTTCTACTGCTCTGCCTCCTATTTATTACAGGCGGCTTTCTAGAGCAAGTTCTTGCGCAGCAAATTGCTGTTAGCGGAAAAGTTACTAATAAAACCACTGGGGAGACGCTAGCCGGAGCATCGGTTGTTGTTCAGGGAACTAAACTAGCTACCCAAACAAATGCCCAGGGCCAATTCACCATCAATGTTACGAAGGGAGCCGTGGTGGTGGTATCATTTGAAGGGTTTGAGTCTGTAAAAAACTCCATCAATGGACCAGTTGCGCTGGCTGTTGCCATGGAATTAAGTACGGCCAATACTTTAAATGATGTTGTAGTTATAGGCTATGGTACCCAAAAAATTACCAAAGTTTCTGGGGCTATTTCCACCATCAAAAGTGAAGACATCGAAAAACTGAAGCCAGTTAGAACAGAAGAAGCCCTTCAAGGTAGAGCTTCTGGAGTAAATGTTATTCAGAGTGGTTCACCTGGGTCTAAGCCGACGGTTTTGATCAGGGGTATTCCATCTTTCTCTGGCACTGATCCGGTTGTAATTGTAGATGGAACTCCTCAAACACTAACCGATTTCAACTCTATTAATTCGGCCGATATAGAATCGATCAACGTATTAAAAGATGCAGCTGCTACAGCTATTTACGGTGTAAAAGGCGGTAATGGGGTAATAGTGGTAACTACTAAAAATGGTCGTAAAAATCAAAAAACGGATATTACGATCAATACCAATTTTGGAGTGCAAAATGTAATCAACACAATTGGTGTATTAAACGGATCTGAATATGCCGCAATGATTAATGAAGGAAGCACTGTATCGGGTGGTCCGATAGTTTTCTCCGACTTAAGTAAAATTGGTGTTGGTACTAACTGGCAAAAAGAAGTATTTAAAAATGCATCTTTTCAAACCCATTCCATTTCAGCAAGAGGTGGTAGCGAGAAAATGACTTATTTCTTAAGTGGAGGTTATGTAGATCAGGGTGGTATTGTTGGTGGAGATAGCAAAAGCCGTTTCAGCCGTGGTAACCTTACTGCTAACTTAACTTTTGATTTAAGCTCTAAAGTAAAGTTGTTGATCAATACAACTGCTGTTACTTTATCAGCAATCGGTGTTCAGGAAAATTCATTCAATAGTATTATTGGTAGTGCCATTAATTTTGATCCTACTGTTCCTGTATATAATACAGTACCCAATACAGTAGGCCAATATGGATTTAGCACTCGTTTGTTATCGGAAATTTATAATCCGCTAACTAAATTAGAAAACACTTACAATAAAAATAACGGTACTAAATTGTATGGAAAGTTTGAGATACAGTATGATATTTTAAAGAATCTGAAAGTATCTAGTCGCTTTGGTTATACCAAATACGATGGCAATGCCAAAGGATTTAATCCATTGGCATTTTATGGTCCTCAAAACGTAGACAACTCTATGAATGCCGATGGATCAACAGTTTCAGGTAGGTTTAATAATGTATCTCACGAAAAAACCAGCAACTTTAACTGGACATGGGAAACATTTGCCAATTATAATTTTAAGATTAAAAAAGACCATCAATTTGAAACTGTGGTTGGTATGGCTGTGGCAAAAGTATCGGGTAATGCTGCAGGTGCAAGCAGACAAGATGTACCATTTAATTCATGGGATTTTGCTGATTTTACTGCTGCTACTGGAAACAATAACGCTACCAATAGCAACGCTATTAATGGTTATTATTATCAATATTTTAGAAGAAACCTTTCTTATTTTTCTAGGGTCAACTACGATTACCAGGGAAAGTATTTAGCTTCTTTAACTTTTAGAAGAGATGGTTCTTATGCTTTTGGATCTGAAAATAGATTTGCTAATTTTTTATCAGGATCTGCAGGTTGGATCGTTTCTAATGAAGATTTCTTTAAATCAAAAACTATTGATTACTTAAAGATTAGAGGTAGCTATGGATCAATTGGAAATGAAAATGTAAACCCTCAGTATGTATCAATTGTTACAGGTGGTCCTAGTTATGGTCCTACTGCAAATAGCAATGGATACAATTTTGGAGATGTATTTTATCCTGGTTCAACAGTAGGCTCTGCAGCAAATAATGCACTTCGTTGGGAAAAACAATTACAAGCCAATTTTGGTTTCGATGCGGCTTTCCTTTCTAAAAAATTAAATCTTAGTGTAGATTATTATCAAAAAAATGTAGATGGATTGTTGTTTACTCCTTCTGCCTCTTTTTATTTAGGTACTGTGCCTATTCCTACTGCTAATATCGGTTCTACAAAAAGTAGCGGTTTAGATTTGAGTATTGGCTATAATGATGTTTTTGGAAAGAACCTTAAGTTTTCTTCTACAGTAACATTTACTACAGTAAAAAATGAAGTAACAGAAACTAATAATGATGGCACTGCTAAAATTTTAGGAGGTTTTTATTTCAATGGACAAAGTCAAAATGTAACTGTATTTGAAAAAGGCGCCGCACCTGGTTATTTCTTTGGTTATAAAACTGTAGGCCTTTTCCAAAACGCTGCAGATATTGCCAAAGCACCTTCTCAACCAGGAGCTGTACCGGGTGATATTCAATTTGCAGATTTAAATGGAGATGGTGTTATTAATGCAAATGATCGTACCAATATTGGTAATCCGTTTCCATCTTATACAATAGGTTGGAATCTGAGTATAGACTATAAAAACTTCGACTTTAATGTTTTTACTTATGCATCAATTGGTAATGACATTTACAAAGCCTACGAGCGTAATGCCAACTTCTCTAATAAATCAAGAGAAGTACTTGCACGCTGGACTGGCGAAGGATCTACCAATGACGCGAGATATCCTCGTTATTCTTTTACTGATGCCAATAGCAATATTCGGGTAAGTGATAGATATGTAGAAGATGGTTCTTTTGTAAAAATCAAGAACATTCAACTAGGGTATACCTTCTCTTCTTCTACTATCAAAAAAGCATTCAGTAGAATGAGGGTATATGTTCAGGTAAGAAATGCATTTACTTTTACAAAGTATTCTGGATTTGATCCTGAAATAGCCGGAGGAATTTTAGATACAGGTATTGATCGTGGAGCATATCCACAAGCAAGAACCTTCTCACTAGGTTTAGACATTAAACTCTAACGCAAATAATTAAAGACAATGAAAAAATTCAATTATACTATCCTAAGCTTAGCATTGGTTTCCATGCTTAGCTTTTCCTGCACCAAATGGGTAGATTACGACCCTAAAGAAGATTTTGTAATTACAGAAAAAGAATACCTTAAATCTGAATCTGATTATAGAACTATGGCTGTGAGTGTGTACACTCCAATGCAGTGGTTGAATCAGGCGGTGGTAGTTGGTGAAATTGCATCGGATAATGCAGTTGCTGGTGGAGAAAATGCATCAGATGTATTGAGCTTGCAACAAATAGATGACTATACGCATACGCCTATTAACAGTACTTTACAAGAGTTATGGTTGAGTGCTTATGAAGGTGTTAACCGTGCCAACTACATGACACAATACAAAGTGACAAATCTTGGAGGAACTACCGTAAATTTTGCTGGTAAAGATGCACTATACGGAGAAGTTTATTTTTTAAGAGCGTACTATTATTTTACTTTAGTTAAGTTCTTTGGTGATGTGCCATTGTTTGCAGACAAACGTTTAGGGTTATCCGATTCAAAAAATTTAACTCGCGCACCTAAAGCAGATGTTTACAAACAAATAGAAACAGATCTTACTGCAGCGGTTGCTGCATTGCCTGCAACACAAGTGCAAAAAGGAAGAATTACCAAATATGCAGCTCAGGCTTTATTGGGTAAAGTGTATTTGTATCAAAATAAATTTACTGAAGCGGCTACTACTTTGGAAGCTGTAATTGCAGCCAATGCATATTCGTTGGTAGCTAATTATGGCTCTATGTTTGTGGCAGCTGGAGAAAACGGACTAGAGTCGGTATTTGAAATTCAATACAGCAACAACTCTCCTTACTATAATTGGAGCGGAGCAACTAGAGGTCAGGGTAATTATTCTGCTCAACAATGTGGTGTTAGAGGTTTAAACGGAAGCAATGCAATGCCTTATGCAGCAGGATGGAGTACTAATTTGCCAACCGCAAATTTAGCGGCAGCTTATACTGCAGGTGATTTAAGAAAGAATGTTTCCATCTTAGATATCGAAGCGTATAAAACAGCAAATCCTAGTTTTAATATTACCTATCAAGTAGCTCCTTACAAGAATACTGGTTTATATAATCAAAAGAATTTACCTCGTAAGGGAGAAACTTCCGGGCAGATTGAATTGAACTATACCAATAATTTTAGGATCATTCGTTATGCAGATGTATTATTAATGGCAGCAGAAGCATTTAATAGATCTACTGCTCCAAATGATGTAAAAGCCTTGGGATATTTAAACAGAGTAAGAGAGCGTGCCTTTGGAAATACTTCTAATAATTTAACTGGATCTGGTACTACTTTAAGAGATGCGATTTGGAACGAGCGTAGATTAGAACTGGCTATGGAAGGAGATCGTTTCTTCGACCTAGTTAGAACTGGTCAAGCAGTTGCAAGAATAACCGGCTTTAGAGCTGGTAAACATGAAGTGTTTCCTATACCTCAACAAGAAGTAGAAATTTCTGGATTAGCACAAAACAGTGGCTATTAATCAACCCACAAAAAAAAAGATATGAAATCAATAAAATTTTTATTCAGCACATTACTGGTGGGATTATTTTTCACCGGATGTGTAAAGGAGTATACTGATACATCCTTTGTAGAAAACGCAAGCGTTCCGGATAAGCTGAGCGCCTTATTTACTATCACTCAAGATAATTCAGGATTAGTTACCATTACTCCAAACGGAGAAGCTGCGGTATCTTATGATGTTTATTTTGGAGACGCTACTACTACTCCCACAAAAGTGGTAGCAGGAAAAAGCACTACTCATATTTACAAAGAAGGAGCTTATACGGTGAAATTGGTTGCTTATAATATTTCGGGAAAAACAACCGAAAAAACGCAACCACTTACAGTAACTTTTAGAGCACCAGAAAAATTAGAAGCTACTGTGGATATTGATGCAAGCAATAACTTTAAAGTAAATGTTGGTGCTAAAGCAATCTACGAAACATTCTTCCAAGTGTATTTTGGAGATGTAGTTAATGAAGTACCAACTAATTTTAACGAAGGTCAAACGGTAAGCAAGGTTTATGCAAGGACTGGAACTTATACAGTTAAAGTAGTTGCCTTAAGTGGCGGTGCAGCAAAAACCGAATTCACCAAAATAATAACAATAGTAGACCCTGTTTTATTACCTGTTACATTTGAATCTCCAACATTAAATTATCAATTTAATAATTTTGATGGCGGTAATTCAACGGTAATTTCTAATCCGCGAATTAGCGGCATCAACACAAGCACTAAAGTGGCTAGAATGATTAAAAGTGCAGGGCAACCATGGGGTGGATCTGTTATGCCTTTGGGTGCTCCTATCGATTTTAGTACCAACAAAATTTTCAGAATGAAAGTGTATTCACCAAGGGTGGGTGCTAAAGTATTATTGAAAGTAGAAAATGCAGCCAATGGTGCTATTAATTTTGAAAGAGAAAGAACAACAACCATAGCCAATGCATGGGAAGAAATTGGATTCGATTTCAGTACCATCAATACAGCTAATGTGTACAACAATATTGTATTGATTTTTGAATTAGGTACAATGGGTGATGGATCTGCAAATTTTACTTTCTTATTTGATGATATTCGTTTGGCTGCAACTATGCCATCTAATCAAATAGATTTACCAGTTACATTCGATGTTGTTGGTACCAATTATGCGGTAACTGATTTTGGAAACAACCAATCTGTATTAGCAAACGATCCAACTAGTGCAGCCAATCAAGTAATGAAAACTACCAAGCCTAATGGAGCGGAAACATGGGCTGGCACTACGATTGGAACACCTAGTGGATTTGCAAGAGCTATTCCAATCACAACAACTACATCTCAAATGAGTGTACGTGTTTATTCACCGGCTGCGGGTCTTAAGATCAGGCTTAAAATTGAAGATGCTGCCAATGATACAAGATCAGTTGAAACCGATGCAACTACTACAGTAGCAAATGCATGGGAAACATTGATATTTGATTTTGCTAGACAGGCTACAGGAACCGCTGCTATTAATGCTGCGTTTACTTATAATAAAGCTTCTATCTTCTTCGATTTTGGAACAGCAGGAAATGGTAAAATTTTCTATTGGGATGATGTAAGATACTTAACTACCAATGTGGTGGCATCTGTATCCTTGCCATTGAATTTTGAAAACAGTTCGCTCACGTATACATTCACTAATTTTGATGGAGGCGGCACAACTGTAATTGATAATCCACAAAAGACTGGAATTAATACCAGCAATAAAGTGGGAAGAATGATTAAGAGTGCTGGTCAACCATGGGGTGGTTCATTTATTGAATTGGGAGGTCCAATTGATTTTTCAAAGAAGACCTTTAAAATGAAAGTGTATTCACCAAGAGTAGGAGCTAAGGTATTATTGAAAGTAGAAAACAAGGATAATGGGGCATTGAATTTTGAGAAAGAAGTAACCACCACTGTTGCTAATGGTTGGGAAGAACTTACTTTCGATTATTCCGCCATTAATACTGCAAACAGTTATCATAAGATAGTTTTAATCTTTGAACTGGGAACAGTAGGTGATGGTAGTGCCAACTTCACTTTCTATTTTGATGATATCAATCTTTTTTAATTGAATAAAACGAGCTTTATGTTAAAAAAAATATCCACCTTGTCTACTTTTTTTGTTGCTACAGTGCTGCTATTTTCAGGCTGTAAAAAAACAGATTATAGTTTTGGCGCTATTAAAGCCCCAACAGGTTTAACCTTGAATACGGTGATAGCTGGCGTAGATGCTAGCAACCCTAATGGAAATGGAACTGGTAATGTAGCCATTTCTTCAACAGCTTCTGATGCACTTACTTATAATATAGATTTTGGTGATGGAAAAACCCAAGTAGTGCCTAGTGGAAAAATCAATTACCGTTTTACAACACCAGGTACCAATGATTTTACAATTGTAATTAATGCTGTTGGAACCGGAGGAAGTGTAAGTACTATCAGTAAAAAAATTACTGTTTTTGTAGCGTTTGAAATTCCTGCCAATATTGTGGCAGCCTTAACTGGTGGTTCTTCTAAAACATGGCTAGTAGATAAAAACGCTAATGCACATTTTGGTGTTGGCGGTGCAACCAGTTTTTCCCCTAACTTTTATGCTGCAACACCCAACTCAAGAACCCCTTGTGAATACGATGATGAAGTTACTTTTAGTAAGGATGTACTAAATAACATTACGCTTGCAATCGATAATAAAGGCCAATCCTTTTCTATTGGTGCTTCTACAGCATTCTATGGATTTACCGGTGGTGACGGCTGCTATACGCTTGCTGTAGTTCCACGTAAATTAAGTTTTATGGATGCAAGTACTGGTTCAACAGCTGCTAATTCTACAAGAATTGCGTTTACTGTTCCAGGTAATGGAATTATTGCTTTTGGAACAGGAGGAGCTAGCTATGAAATTCTATCTATATCAGCAACAGAATTACATTTAAGAAATATTGGTATAGACGGAAACTCTTGGTACCAAAAATTTAAAGCTAAATAGTGAATGAAGGGTATATTAAATATTGTATGGCTAACCTCTTTCTTACTACTTAGTTGTGGTAAGAAAGAGGCAGCGCCATCATCAGTAATTCCTTCCAATCTTTCTTTGAATGCAGTAGTAAGCTCAGACAATAGTGGAAATGTAGCATTTACTGCTAATGCCACTAATGCTGTTTCTTATGACTTTGATTTTGGTAACGGTGTTTTTCAAACCGTTGCATCGGGCGTAGTTACCTATAAATATCCAACATCGGGTACTTATACAGTAAATGTAATTGCTAAAAGTACAACAGGCCAAACACTTTCTAAGAGTACTCAAATTACAGTAGTAGCTTTCTCATTAATTTTTTCGGATGAGTTTAGTAGCAATGGAGCACCTGATCCAACTAAATGGGGTTATGATATTGGAACAGGATCTAATGGATGGGGGAATAATGAATTACAGTATTATACCAATCGATTGGACAATGCATTTGTTTCGAATGGCACTTTAAAAATCAAAGCCATTCGAGAATCTTTTAGTGGAAGTGCATTTACAAGTGCTAGAATATTAACACAGAACAAGTTTAGTTTTAAGTACGGAAAAGTAGAAGTAAGTGCCAAGTTACCTGCTGGTATTGGAACCTGGCCGGCAGTATGGATGTTGGGTAACAATATTTCTACAGTTGGTTGGCCTGCATGTGGCGAGATAGATATTATGGAACATAAAGGATCACAGTTGAATAAAATCTATGGAACTGTGCATCACCCTGGGAGGTTCGGCGGTAATCCGGATGGTGGAACAAGAGATATAAGCAATGCAACTACAGCGTTTCATTTATATACAATGGAGTGGAATGCAACAACTATTAAGTTTCTGGTTGATGGTAATCTTTTTCATACTGTTGCCAACACTTCAAGCTTACCATTTAATCAAAATTTCTTTTT
>JANOQC010000123.1:0-13924 GCA_031422175.1 Sphingobacteriia bacterium
TTATTTTTTTCGATTAATAACTGGAATCATAAATTGATCAATAATTCCAACTTAATTTTATTGACAAAGTAGGTTACATTTTTCAATACATTTATAAAAGATTATTAAAAGAAAATCAATGATTATCGATCAATTAAGCCAATTACAAAAATACAACCACCTTCATCCGACTTTTAAAAAAGCGGTGGCTTTCATCGAATCGAATGATTTAGATTTATTGAATCCTGGTGAAATAACTATAGATGAAACGTTAAGAATCATCGTAATTCATGAAGAATTGATTCCAAAAGAAACTTCTATAGCAGCATTTGAATGCCATAATTTAAATATTGATATCCAAATTATTTTAGAAGGTACTGAAACAGTAGGTTGGAAACCTAGAAATTCATGTCATTCACCAAAAGGGGAGTATAGCCCTGAAAAAGATGTGCTCTTTTTTAATGATGAACCAGATATGTTCTTTCAATTAAAAAAGAGCCAATTTGGGATCTATTTTCCAAATGATGTACATGCGCCTATGATAGGATCGGGTAATGTAAAAAAGATTGTAATTAAAGTTTCTGTCTAAATATCTCCCTTCATCATAAAAAGTTTTGGATAAAAAATCCTCAACCCTTACTTTTGCCGAGGAGAGCTGGCAGAGTGGTCGATTGCGGCAGTCTTGAAAACTGTTGACTGTTACAGGTCCTGGGGTTCGAATCCCTAGCTCTCCGCTAGAGAATTGAAAGCCCGCGATAGCGGGTTTTTTTATTCCCGAAAGCGATGCAAATTTATTCGCAAGAGCTTGAAGGGATAAAAAGTGGATTGAAGATCCAGCTTTGAATTCTTTAAGCACCCCCCCCATAAAGGGAACGCCGAAGGCAATCCCTTTGGATGCCGAAGACAAACCGAATTAAACTCCGAAGACAATTGCTTGTTTTTCCTGTAAATTACCTTAAATGAACTTCAGCAGCAATCAAAAGAAAGTATTTACCATTACAAAGACATTTTTAATAGCCTACTTTATTTTATTAACCATTTCCTATTTTTTTTCATCTTGCTTTTCTTTTCGTTTGTCTCAAAAAGAAATTGATAGTTCCTTTTCTAAGTATTCAAACAAGCCTACCCAACATCAACTATTGGTAAATGGCAGAATAATGAATTATGCATCAATTGGTAAGGATAGTTTACCTATAGCCTTTTTTGTTCATGGCTCTCCTGGTAGTTGGTCTGCATTTGTAGACTTTATGAAAGATACAAATTTGCTTAAAAAAGTTCAAATTGTATCAGTTGATAGAAATGGATTTGGCTATTCTGAATTAGGTGAAGGAGAAAAAAGTTTAGAAAAACAATCTGAAAATTTACTACCAATTGTTCAACAATATAAAAAGCAAGGAAAGAAACTTATTTTAATAGGGCATTCTTTAGGAGGTCCATTGATTGCTAAAATGGCTATGGATTATCCATCACTTATAGATCACTTAATTATAGTAGCTGGTTCTATTTCTCCTGATTTAGAACCCAATGAAAAATGGTTTAGAGTTCCTATGAATTTTACCCCTATTAATTTATTAATACCCAAATCATTCAGGGCGTCTAATCTTGAATTATTGTATTTAAAGCGGGAGCTTATAAAAATGCTTCCCTACTGGAAAAATATTCAACAACCTGTAACGGTAATTCAAGGGAACAAAGATATTTTAGTGAGCCCCGACAATGCAGTATTTGCAAAAAAAATGCTGATTAACTCAAGAAATCTTCGTTTTATTATTGTTGACAATATGAATCATTTTGTACCATGGTCTCATCCACAATTAATAAAAAATGCGATTGAAAGTGCTTTGCAAATGGATTAGGCATTTCAAAATATCATCTGTGCAAAGCGTTATATTTGCAACCTAATTACCCAATTTGAAAAATCTAGCGTCACTTAATCACTATTTCTGGAAATACCGTAAACGATTTTTCATTGGGATATTTTTTGTAGTTGCTTCCAACTATTTTGCCGTGTTGGCTCCTCAAATAACCGGATATGTAATAAGCTTGGTGCAACAAAAATTACCAAGCGCAAAACAATTGGCCACTTACAATGCTCACGACTCTATTGTGAATAGTTTTATTGAACTCATTAATAGTTACTCATTTAGTTTTGGTTGGTTAGTAGCTATTTGCAGTTTATGTATTCTACTAATTGCTGCGATCAGAGGTATATTGATGTTCTTTATGCGCCAGACTATTATTGTAATGAGTAGGCACATAGAATTTGATCAAAAAAATGAAATATATCAACATTATCAACAATTAGATACTGCTTTTTATAAAACCCATAGTACAGGTGATTTAATGAATCGAATGTCTGAAGATGTTAGTAGAGTTAGAATGTATACTGGGCCTGCTGTAATGTATCTCATCAATTTAATTACCCTAATTGGTTTTTGTATTGTTAATATGCTTAGCAAAGATGTTCAGCTTACTTTAATTGTACTTGCCCCTTTGCCCATTTTAGCAATCACCATTTATATTGTAAATAGCATTATTAATAAAAAAAGTGAAATCATTCAAAGCAATCTTTCTGATTTAACTACTAATGCACAAGAATCTTATTCAGGTATTCGAGTAATAAAATCTTTTGTGCAAGAAAAAGCAATGTTGGGTTTTTTCGAAAAAAATAGCGAAGCATATAAAAAAAATGCTGTTGGGTTAGCAAAAGTGGAAGCAATGTATTTTCCAAGTATGGCTTTAATGATTGGCATCAGCACTTTGGCAACTATTTTTGTAGGTGGTTTACAAGCCATACATGATCCTTCTAAAGTTGGTATGATTGTAGAATTTGTGATCTATATCAACATGCTAACTTTTCCAGTAAGTGCTATTGGATGGACGGCTAGTATGATTCAGCGAGCGGCGGCCTCGCAAAAAAGATTGAATGAATTTTTAGATGTGCAACCATCTATTACCAATCCTTCAACTTTTAATCATAATGGAAATTTGGGAGGCTCTATTCTTTTTGAAAATGTCAATTTTACTTACCAACATACAGGAATTAAAGCCATTCAAAATTTGAATATTGATATTTCAGTAGGAGATAAGGTGTTGATTTTAGGTAAAACTGGAAGTGGTAAAACAACACTCGCACAATTATTACTTCGATTTTATGAACCAGATAATGGGTTAATAAAAATAGGAGGAAGACCATTGAATGAAATTCCTTTGAAAGAATTGCGCCAACAAATTAGTTACGTTCAACAAGATGTTTTTTTATTTAGCGATACGATTAGTAACAATATTCGTTTTGGAGTAAATGCCAATACTCCATTTGAAAAAGTGAAAGAAGCGGCTCGATTTGCAAATTTAGATAGTGACATCATGGGTTTTGAAAAACAATATGAAACCATGATTGGCGAAAGAGGAGTTACACTAAGCGGTGGGCAGAAGCAACGTATTTCCATTGCCCGTGCCTTGATAAAAGATCCCGAAATTATTGTTTTCGACGACTGCCTAAGTGCGGTGGATGCAAAAACAGAGAAAGAAATTATTGGTCATTTGTATGGATATTTACAAGATAAAACTGCGCTAATTATCACCCATCGTATTTTTCCTGGCTTTTATTTTGACAAAATCATCGTTTTTGAAGAAGGTGGTATTGCAGAGATGGGAACCCATCAATTTTTGATGACTACTAATGGGTTTTATGCAGAATTATACCGTTTACAGCTTACTGAAGAAGACAAATACTGAAAATTGGGTCAATTCACAAACATCCCTATATTTGTAATCACTTAACAAAGTTTTAACCAAAAAAATCAATTGTGGAGTACGACAACAACGAAAAGAAAATAGAAAGTGTTTACAGCACTAGAATACGTGCAGGAAAAAGAAGAACCTATTTTTTTGATGTAAGAGCCACACGTGGTAACGATTATTTTCTTACTATCACCGAGAGCCGTAAGCGTTTTGACAACAATGGCTATGATCGTCATAAAATCTTTTTATATAAAGAAGATTTTAATAAATTCATAAAAGCCATGGTGGAAGCCATTGATTATGTGAAAACTGAATTAATGCCAGATTTCGATTTCGATGCTTTTAACCATGAATACAATGAAGAAGAAAATGGGGGAGAATCGATTGCCCCAAAACAAATAGCACCAGTTGTAGAAATGGTTAAAGAAACAGATCCTGAAACAATTGCAATATCAGATTCTCCATTAACTTCAGATGTTGCACCAACTGAAAATAATGAACCTATAATCAATCCAACTGCTACTGAAGAAGTAGATAAATGGTAATATTTTTTTCGATTGCTTGCTAAATAAAATACCCCGCCAAATTGGTGGGGTATTTTATTATAAGTTCAACAAGTTATTATTGTTTCTTTTGTGATTCGTTGATGGAGATTTTAACCCCTTCCTTAGCATCAATATACATGGCATATTTGCTTGCTACTTCGGCAGATAAATCAGTTCCGTTAATAGTAATTTTTCCATTATTGATTGCTAACTTAATATCATCCCCTTTAGCTAAACCATCTTTCTTCAACGCTTCTATCAAACCCTTCATTTTATCTTCATTGCCATCAATTGTAACAGTAGCAGTGCTATCTGTGCCGGTTTGCTTGATGATTACTTCTACTTTCTTTTCAGTAAGATTTGCTCCTTTTGTAGGATGCATGGTTGCCAAAGTAGGAGCTATAACCAATGATACAATCGACATTAATTTAATTAAGATATTCATGGAAGGACCAGAAGTATCTTTAAAAGGATCTCCCACAGTATCTCCAGTTACAGAAGCTTTGTGCGGCTCTGATTTTTTGAAATACATTTCTCCATTAATTTCAACACCTTTCTCAAATGATTTTTTAGCATTATCCCAAGCACCACCAGCATTGTTTTGAAAAATTCCCATTAAAACACCACTAACTGTAGCACCTGCTAAGAATCCACCCAGAGCTTCTGGCCCTAATAAGAAACCAACTAATAATGGAGAGACAATTGTAATTGCACCTGGCAACATCATTTTCTTCAATGATGCTTCAGTAGAAATAGCCACACACTTGTCATACTCTGGTTTTCCGGTGCCTTCCATAATACCAGGAATAGTTCTAAACTGTCTGCGAACTTCTTCAACCATCGCCATTGCAGCTTCACCTACCGCTCTTATAGCCAGAGAAGAGAATATGAAAGGAATCATTCCACCTATAAATAAGGAAGCCAATACATCGGCCTTATAAATATCTATATGCTGATTGTTTGGCATTGCTATGCCAACAAAAGCAGCAAATAAAGCTAAAGAAGTTAAAGCAGCAGAAGCAATCGCAAAACCTTTACCGCTTGCAGCAGTTGTATTACCCACTGCATCCAGAATATCTGTTTTTTCGCGAACATCACTTGGTAACTCACTCATTTCTGCAATACCACCTGCATTATCGGCAATTGGACCAAAAGCATCAATCGCCAATTGCATAGCAGTTGTAGCCATCATTCCAGCAGCTGCAATAGCAACACCATATAATCCAGCACAAGCGTATGAACCATAAATTCCACCGGCCAATACTAAAATTGGTAAAAAAGTACTTTCCATTCCAACAGCTAAACCACCTATAATATTAGTAGCATGACCAGTTGCAGATTGACGAATGATACTCATTACTGGAGCTTTGCCCATAGCAGTATAATACTCTGTAATAATACTCATTAATGCCCCAACAAGTAACCCAACACCAATTGCACCAATAACGCCGTTACGAGTAAATTCCAAACCTCGTAAAGTCATCGTTTCTGGTAAAATATAATTTACTATAAAATAACAAGCAATGGCTGTTAATACCATTGAACCCCAGTTACCCATATTCAAAGCACGTTGAACAGCATGTGTACTTGCGCCTGCCGTATCACTAATTTTTACAAATAATGTACCAATGATGGATAAAATAATACCAACACCAGCTATAATCATTGGCAGAAGAATTGGCGCTAAACCACCAAATTCGTCAACCGATATTGTTTCTTGCCCCAATACCATTGTTGCCAATACTGTAGCAACATAGCTACCAAACAAATCAGCACCCATACCAGCTACATCACCAACATTATCACCAACATTATCGGCAATTGTTGCCGGGTTACGAGGATCATCTTCTGGAATACCAGCTTCTACTTTACCTACTAAGTCTGCACCTACGTCGGCGGCTTTGGTATAAATACCTCCACCAACACGAGCAAATAATGCAATACTTTCTGCACCAAGTGAAAAACCAGTTAATACTTCAATTGTACGAAGCATGCCTTCCGCATCTCCATCAGGCGCAAAATATTGTTTTAATATGAGGAATAAACCACCTAATCCCAATACAGCTAATCCAGAAACACCTAATCCCATTACAGAACCTCCTGTAAAAGAAACATTTAATGCTTTACTTAAACTAGATCTTGCTGCTTCCGCAGTACGAACATTGGCTTTGGTAGCTACTTTCATTCCAATATACCCGGCAGTTGCGCTGAAAACAGCGCCGATAACAAATGCGATGGCAATGCTCCAATGGCTTCCTGCATTATTGCCAGCCATAAAGCCCAAAAGCAAAGCAACAATTACCACAAAATAGCCTAAGATTTTCCACTCAGCTTTTAAAAATGCCATAGCACCTTCAGCTATATATGTACTGATCTCTTTCATCCGATCATTACCTGCAGGTTGTTTGGAAACCCAGTTAAATTTAACCAATGTGTAAAGGAGTCCTATAACTCCCATGGCCGGAACGGCATAAAACAGTAGATTGTTCATAAGCAATTGTGTCTGATATTTATTTGGTTCAAGTTGGCAAAAATAGGGTTAAAACCTATTTGCTGTTTAAAAACGTATTAACAATGTTTTTATTATTGGTCGAGGCTAGCTGTATCAGATCTTCCAGTGAAAACTGAACTTATTTTACCCGCCGACCATATATTTCGGTTAAATTTATTTCCTAAAATGATTATTGTTGCAGTATCATTGATTAATCTTTTAAAAACAGCATTATTTCCATGCCACCATCCATTGTGATAAACAATAGTAGGATCGGGGGGTTTAATGTACAAATGCCATCCTAGTCCATAATTCTTTGTACCCTTTGTTTCATTGCTTAATGGCTCATAAGACATAGCTAAAGTAGACTGATTAATAAATTTCCCTTCGTAAAGGGCACGATCCCATTGAAATAAGTCTCTAACCGTGCTATATATATTCTTATCTCCATAAACACAATCCAATTTTTCTAGTGGAAACGGTGCTTTATTGTAATTATATGAAGGAATATAATTGGCCGTATCTTTTAAGCTAAACACATAGCTGTCTTTCATGCCCAACGGTGTGAATACACTGTCTTTCAAATATTGTGGATAGCTAAACCCTGTTATTTTTTCTATAATGAGGGCCAATAAAGCATAATTGGTATTAGAATAACTATATCGTCGATTAGGCGTAGCTTCTAAAGGAGGTTTTAATTCTACTAGGTAACGCAAAACATCATAATTAGTACTCATTCCAGTTTTTGAAATTGGGTCTTTTACATATACTGTGGATTTAATCCATTTTCCTCTTTTGTTCTTTTTTCTAGAAACATAAGATCTTGTACCTGCCATAAAATGATCATATTTAGGCAAGCCACTCCTATGAGACAATAAATTTTTAATGGTAATTGCCTCGTATGGAAACCGGTTGAGGTATTTTGTTACCGGTTCATCTATATTTAATCTCTCATCTTCCATTAACCGAAGAATAGTCATTGCTGTTATGGTTTTTGAAACAGAGGCAATGTGAAAAGTAGAACTAGCTGTAATTGGTTCTTTGGTTTTGAAATTAATAAGCCCACGATAGTCTTCAAAAACAATTTCACCGTTTTTAGCAATAATGATGGCTCCATTAAAACCTGTAGCAACCAATTGCTTTTGATACAATGGCTCAATTAAATTGGCATAATATTCTTTAGTTTTAGATGAAACTGAAGAAAAGCTATTGATTTGCTTAAAGGATGCACGTTCTTTTTGCATACGGGACTTGTCTGATCCACCACAAGCCAATAAGAAAAAAGAAAGCACTGGAATGATCATCTTTCTGAGCATTAGGATTACATTGATACTAAAACACAAATATAACAGTACAAAACGCTTTAGCAAACCAACGTGGAAAACTATGCTGTTGATGTGAAAACAATAAACATTTAATTTGCAACTATGAATAATAAAACTAAAACTACTAGTTATCCAAAAGAGCGAATCAACATTCTCTTTTTAGAAAATATCAGTGATAGGGCGGTTCAACAATTTAAACAGAATGGGTATAATAATATCAAAAAATTGAGTGGGGCTTTAAGCGAAGAAGAGCTAATCAAAGCAGTAAAAGATATCCATTTGATTGGTATTCGTTCTAAAACAATGATTACAAAAAATGTATTAGAAGCTGCAACTAAACTACAAGCTATTGGATGTTTTTGCATTGGGGTTAATCAAGTTGATTTAAACGCGGCCACCAAAGCAGGAGTAGTAGTATTTAATGCACCATATAGTAATACAAGAAGTGTGGCGGAATTAGTTATAGGATCAAGTATTATGCTCATCAGAAAAATAATTGATAAAAACAAAGCAGCTCATGAAGGTTTTTGGATGAAAGAAGCCAAAGGCAGTTTTGAATTAAGGGGTAAAATATTGGGATTAATTGGATACGGTAATATTGGCTCTCAGGTAAGTGTATTGGCAGAATCCTTAGGAATGAAAGTTGTATTTTATGATACTGAAACCAAACTGCCTTTGGGCAATGCAAATGCTGCAAAAAACATGAAAGAGTTATTGGCAGTTTCGGATATTGTTTCATTGCATGTGCCAGAAACGGCAGAAACAAAAAGTATGATCAATAAAAATACGATCAAACAAATGAAGAAGGGAGCTATTTTAATTAACTATGCTCGTGGTGAAGTTGTAGATTTAAAAGCGCTGGCAAATGCATTAACTGAAGAATATTTAGGCGGGGCTGCTATTGACGTTTTTCCCATTGAACCAGAAAAAAATGGAGATATTTTTGAAACTCCTTTACAAGGTTTAAAAAATGTTTTGCTTACCCCACATATAGGAGGTTCAACAGAAGAAGCGCAACAAAATATTGGCGAAGATGTAAGTATTAAATTATTTCAATACCTCGAAAGGGGTATTACCAATGGTTCTCATTCAGTTCCTTCGATAGGTTTGCCACCTATAGAAGGGGCACACCGTTTATTACATACGCACCACAATGTACCTGGAGTATTGAGCGCCATTAATACCGTTTTATCAAAAAACAATATCAATATCGTTGGACAATATTTAAAAACCAATGAAGAAATCGGCTACGTAGTTTTAGATGTAGATAAAAAATTATCTACCCAAGCTTTGGCATTGCTTCGCGAAGTAAAACATACCATTAAAGTAAGATTATTGTATTAATTAGTCTTGATGATTTGATTAAGTTTTTTAACTTCTTCAACATCAACAAAATCAATATCAAAATTTTCCGGCATTTTTTCATTCCTAAAAAGGGTAGAAGTTGGAATGAGGATTCTAGCAGAAGTATGTACTTCTGAAACACCAGTTGTATCTATAATTTGTTTTACATTGGAACTATTTAATCCGCTACCGGGTAATATGATGATTCTATTATCAGCTTGATCTACCAATTGCTTTACTAAAGCCAATCCATTAGTTACTTTAGGTTCTTGTCCGGAACTAAGTACTCTAGTACAACCACATTCAATTAATTGCTCTAGGGCTGCTAATGGATCAATACACCTGTCAAATGCACGATGAAAAGTTACTTCAAGCGGATATGCAGCTTCTACCAAACGAGCTGTATTGCTTTGATCTATTGTTCCATCTTGATTAAGCAAACCAAAAACCACTCCTTCAAATCCTAATTCTTTACATAATAAAATGTCTTTGTGCATGATGGCTATTTCATCTGCATTGTGATAATAATCACCTCCTCTGGTACGAATCATTGGGAAAACAGGTATGGAAATTTTTTCTCTGATTGTCTTTAAGTATCCATAAGAAGGGGTAGTTCCTCCATTGGCATAATTTTCACATAACTCTATACGATCTGCGCCAGCATTGGTTGCTGCAATAGCTGTGGCCACATTAAATACACAAATTTCGAGTATTACCCCTTGGTTCATATTAAATATTTTCCGTCGATTAATTGGTTTTTATCATCAGCCGTGCATACTGCATAATTAAATCCTTTCTGTAAACAAAACGAACCATATTCACCATTTTTATTGATAGCAATAATAGCAGCTTGTATGTCTTTTGATTTTGTACCTTTTATTTTATACAATCGTTCAATCACTTTTTTACAAGCCATTTCTGGAGCAATACCTTGACGCATCAATTCAACTACTGCATGTGAACCACCAACTCTAATAATATCTTCACCTTGGCCTGTTGCAACTGCAGCGCCCACTTCATTATCTAGAAATAAACCAGCCCCAATAATAGGAGAGTCTCCTACACGTCCGCGCATTTTAAATCCCATTCCACTAGTGGTGCAACTACCACTAAAATTTCCAGCTGCGTCCATGGCAATCATTCCAATTGTATCGTGGTTAAAAGATCCATCAGACAATCGACTTGGAACAAAAGTTTGTTGATTTTTTTCGATATTAATTTGGGGTTTGTATTCTGATTTTTTTAACCATTTTTCATATTCTGCTTTTGCTTCTTTAGACAACCCTTCTTTTTCTAGAACAAATCCTTGAGATAATGCAAATTGTTGGGCCCCAGATCCAACCAAAAATACATGAGGCGTATTTTCCATCACTTTTCTAGCTACTTGAATTGGATGTTTTATTCTTTCTAAAAAAGCAACACTGCCGCAATTAGAAAACTCATCCATAATACAAGCATCAAGTGTAACAATGCCATCTCTATCTGGATTAGCCCCTAAACCAACACAACAGTTTCTTTCTTCTTCAGTTACCATTACTCCTTGTTCTACTGCATCAAGTGCCCTACCATTATTTCGGAGTACTTGCCATGCTGCTTTATTGGCTCGTATTCCAGCGTCCCATGTTGAAATCACAATAGGCTTTTGAATAGCAATTTTATCTTTAAATGCAGTTAATCCTATAGCGCTTAAGCCAAATGAACCAATTTGTAAAAATTTTCTTCTTGCAAGCATTGTAAATAGTTATTAAATGGTTCTAAATAAATTTAAATAAATAATTTGACTAAGTTACTTATTTCCTTGACGATAATTCGTATTTTGAAAATGTGAAAACAAATCAACTCGATTCTATTTTTCTTTCTTTTGGGTGGACCAATGTTTCAGTATCTACTTTAACCAGCGGTCTGATTAATCATACCTGGAAAATAAATGCTGATCAGGGGGAATTTATATTGCAACGCATCAATACTCAAATATTTAATCATCCTGAATGGATTGATGATAATATTGGAATGATTGCCCATTATTTACAGCAAAATGCACCACAATATTTATTTACAATTCCCGTATCAACTAAAAATAATTTTCGGTTAATTATTGAAAATGAATTAGTCTATCGGGCTTTTAATTTTATATCGAATACTACTACATTTACAGTTGTAGAAACGGCCTTTCAAGCCAAAGAAGCAGCTGCCCAATTTGCGCGCTTTACGAATGCATTAATTCATTTCCCCATTCATCAATTACATATAATATTGCCCCATTTTCATCAGCTAGACTTACGTTATCAACAATTTGAAAATGCTATTCAAAATAACAACACCAATAGACTTAGCGATTGTAAAATACTTATTGAATCATTAAAAAATAATGAATCAATTGTAGATCAATTTAATAAATATATAGCACACCCTGATGCTCAAAAAAGAGTAATGCATCACGATACAAAAATAAGTAATATTTTATTTGATGCAAAAGGGAAGGGGCTAACTGTGATTGATTTAGACACTGTAATGCCCGGATATTTATTCAGTGACGTAGGCGATATGTTTAGAACATATATTTCTCCAGTATCGGAAGAAGAAAAAAACCTTGATCAAATTAAAGTCAGAAAAGACATAATTGCTGCAATTTATGATGGATATGTAGGAGTTATGAAAGAAAATCTAAGCCATTTTGAAATAGATCATTTTTACTTATGTGGTGAGGTATTAATTTATATGCAATCATTGCGTTTTATTACCGATTATTTGCAAAACGATGCTTACTATGGCAAAAAATACCCCAACCATAATTTGGTCAGGGCAGAGAATCAAAGTAGATTACTGGAATTATTTCAACTTGCAACACATTAATTTGCCAATCTGTGTATTAGGCTAAAACTCACCCATCACAAAATCGGCTTTTTTTGTTTGCCATTTTCCACGAGTAAAATCTGGAATGGTTTGTACCTGACCGTTTTCGGCAATTGATTTTTCACTAAGAGGTGTAATTGCATACCAAGTTGCTAAATCATATACATCCATAGGAAAATTGATCTTTCTTTTTATACATTCGATAAATGCATTGTCTACAAAGAAATCCATCCCACCATGCCCAGAACCTTCCGCTGCAGACTCATATTTTTTCCATAGGGGATGGTCGTATTCCTTCAACCATTTTTCTGGATTTTCCCACTGATGTGATTTTTCCGATTTTCCTTCTATATATAACATTCCGGCATTAAAAGCACCTGTTTTTGTGTCTTGCCATAATCCATTAGTTCCTTGAACACGGAACCCAATATTGTATGGACGAGGTGAATTGGTATCATGTGTTAGTAAAATTGTTTCTCCTTTGTGGGTTTGAATTTGTGTAGTTACTATATCACCTAATTTAAAATTAATTTTCGCATTAGCATGATTTTCACCTCCTTTAGCATGGTTAACTATATATTTATGTAAACCTTTAGCCTTGGTTGCTACAGAGGAAAGTCTGGTAAGTCTATTGCCTCGATTAACGTCTATCATCATTGCTACTGGACCTAAACCATGGGTAGGATAAAGGTCTCCGTTTCTATTTTTTGAATGTTCGGTTCTCCAGGCTGCCTCACTAAATCCTTTCTCCCCAAATTCGGCTCCGGAATTATATGGAGTAATACCGTCATTGAACTTTACACCCCTTAAATCGTGTTGGTAACCGCCTTGTAAGTGTAAAATTTCACCAAAAAGCCCTTTTCTAACCATATTATATACAGCCATGATATCTCTACGATAACATACATTTTCGAGTACCATTACAGGTATTTTAGTCTTTTCGGAGGCATTTACTATATCCCAACAGTCCTGCAACTTGATAGCTCCACAGACTTCAACACCTGGAATTTTGCCCGCATTTAATGCGTCAATGGCCTGAGGAACATGCCATTCCCAAGGTGTAGCAATAATCACTGCATCTATATCGGTTCTTTGTAATAAATTCTTATAATCGAGGTTTCCTTTGCCATATTCTACAGCGGCTTTTTTGCCAGATTTGGTGATGATTTGCTGCGCTGCGGACATCATTATTGTGTTAGGATCAGCCATAGCAATAACCTGAACATCGGATCGGTTAAGCATCATTTCTAAATGGTTTTGGCCTCGTAAACCAACCCCAATAATTCCAATTCTAACAATATTAGTTTGCTCAGCTGCAAACAATTTTAGACTACTAAGTGAAGCACCAAAAGCTAAACTTGCTGAGGAAGTCTGTTTAATAAACTGTCGACGAGGAATACTTTTCATGATCTTTAAACGTTTTAGATTGAGTATGAATATAATGATTATCAGTTTATTAGCAACAATTCAGTTCTAAAATCAAATATACATTATTTCCTATAATTAATATTATGTTAAATAGAATATTTGATTAATTAATATCCACGTACTACCTTTGCTTTGAATATAATAATTGCCATTATGAAAAAGATTCTATTGTTCAACTGTATCATTATTTCTACCATAGTATCTACAAAACATTG
>JANOQC010000124.1:0-5613 GCA_031422175.1 Sphingobacteriia bacterium
GGTTTTATTTTTCCATGCCGTATAGTAAAAAACAAATCTTCATTAATCGTAGGGTGATGAGAGCCTAATGGTCCTGACGGTTCTGGAAGACCGTATTCGGTATTTTTTCCATTTCTTAAATACAAACTCAACCCAGAAATAGCTTGCCATATACTGCGCGGCAACCAATGTAATTTGGTGCTAAATACATCAGCGGGTTTGCCCATCATAAATTTGGGAACAATCCAATAACCCCTTCGCCAGCTCATATCAACCGATTCGGCAATCCTACTACTTTCCACGGCAACATCACAAGCAGAATTTCCTCCCCCGATTACCAATACTCGTTTGTTGGCAAATCTGGAAAACCTTTTAACATCATGAGAATGAATAAACTCCCCCAAAAAACTCCCTTTGTATTGAGGAATTCGAGGTAACCAATGATGGCCATTACATACTACTAAAGCATCATAAATATGCATTGTTGTAGTTCCGTTTTGTTCAATGGTTACTTGCCACTTTTTATTGGGTTGAAGTGAACAGTTTTTTACAAGTGTGTTGAATTGAATATGCTTGTATAAATTAAAATGTGCAGCATAGTCTTGAAAATAGGAAGCCAAATGTTTGTGCGATGGATAATCGGGGTATGAATCTGGCATCGGGAAATCGGCATATTCACTCAATGTGCGAGACGAAATAATATGCGTAGTTTCAAAAACAGAACTATGGCCAATGGTATCTGTAAAAACCCAGTTACCTCCAACCTCTGACCCCAAATCATATACCACTACTTCCATTCCTACATCTAATAAATTTTTTGCAGCGGTAATACCAGATGGTCCAGCACCAATAACACAAATTCTTTGAGACATTTACTGAATTGATTATTCGAAAATTAATATTGGTTATCGTTTAAACAAAGAGCATGATCAACGCTAATAGAAAACCTGCTAAAGTAAAATACAATCCTTTTTTAAATATGGTAGTGTTTGGCAAAAACATCCAAAACGAAGAAACCACGAAAAACATAAGTGAAACGCCAAAAAAGATATTCAGATAATACAATGGATCTTTGGTATCTGCTTTATGCAAATCGGTTAATTTTTTAAGAATAGTTGGAAGTTCATTTGTTGTGTAACTTACTTCACCATTGGTTTTATTATAGGTACCTTGTTTAAAAGTAATTGTTTGATCTGTTTCACTTATTGCTTTTAGTTCTTTGATCTTAATCTCTTTTCCAATTTGTTCCACTGTTAAATTTGGGAGAAGCGACTTTTGATTTTGTATGGACTTTTTAAATGTATTATCGTCTCTAAAAATTAATACAATTCCACTTAAAGAGTAGATGGCCATTATACCTGCTAAAAAAAACCCTAGATATCTGTGATAAATTCTCATTTTTTGATTTGCTGCGCTCATGTTTTTTACTTGCAAAGTACGTTTTTTCAAGAATAGACCTTATATTCAATTTAAAATATATGCATGAGAATCTATTATAGATATTGGTTAGTGTTTATAATAAGCCTAATACTCTTATCTATCACTTTTTTCATAGAAAACAATCCGCTTCCGTTAAAGGGAGAATACTATTGGTCACATTTAATAAGGGATTGTTTAACTCAATATGTTCGTATCCTTTTAACCTTGCTTGCTTTTATAGCTTGTTATCAGTTTAAATTAAATCCTTGGATAACAGCCTTCTGTGTTTTTGCAATCTTTCCTATTGTATCATTTATTGAGGGAACAATTTATAAAGGAAGCCATAATTTAATTCCATTTGAATTAATTACATTCTTTTTATGGAGTTTGCCAACTGTTGCAGCTGGATATTTAGGAAAATGGTTACAGCATAAAAATGTTCAATCAAATAACATATAAATACTTCTTTAAACTCAAATAGGTTAATTGTTTAAAGCTGGTTCTTTTGAAAAAAGGCAATAGCCCCAGCTTTTTGTTGATCAGTTAAATCAATCTGTTTGTATTTTCTCTCCAGCTCATTGTACATGATAAATGTTTTTCTAATTCGATTGAAATCCTTTTCGGGTATTGCTGATATAGTGAGTGATTCCTTTAACTCCCAAGATTCTGCTTCAATTAGCATATCGGCTTGTCGGCCATTCACCACCAGTTGATCCATTAACGGTTTTCTATATTTTTTCTTATAGGCAAGAATAAACTGCTCCTTAGTTAAAGTATCATAAGCGTGATTTACATTTAAAGTGGTTATCGGACAACCTTTGGCATAACTATTTGCTTTTAATTGACTACCCAGTTCTTTCATTAATCCACCTGATAACGATAAATTACTCAATTTCTTTAAAGCTGCCTCATCTATTTCACTCGCAGTTGCAAAAGTGTCATTGGTATTTGTTTCAATTTTATTTTTTTGAATGGAAGCCCAATATTGAATATTTCCAATTTTATCTGCTGCTTCAGCAGAAATATTGAATTGTTGCATGAGTGCTGGCTTCTGGCAATAGCCGAATAATTCTCTTTGTTCTTCTATGGTCCAATTAATTTGATTTGTTTGAGATATGGAATTATTGGGGCTTAAAAACCCAAGCATGAAGACTACAACTATTATTCGAATTGGTATTTTCTGTTTTTCCATAGGTTGAAATTAAATAAAATTGATCCAAGCAATGTTTTGTTATTTGAGTGGAATGCCCCAATTTTATTCAACAATTGGTGAATGTTTGGTATAATTTGAACCAAATACACAATTCAAACGTATAAAAAAACAAAAAGTTTATGAAATTCTTTAAATTATCTCTATCAATCATTGCATTCGGAGCTTTTTTTAGCTCTTGCAAAAAGTCTGAAACTGCCCCACAAGCTCAAGTGGTAAAAGAAATCACTGTATCTCTGGCTGCTGCCAATGAAAACCCTCAACCTGCTGGCAGAACTGAAACAGGATCTGCTACTATCAAGGTGTACGACGACAATTCTATCACAGTCGACGCTACAGTCACAGGATTATCTTCAACAGACAATTTAACATTGGCTCATATCCATGTTGGCGACCCAGTTACTAATGGTTCTGTAATTTTAGATTTGAAACCAACTTTCACTGGAAGTACTGTAAAATCCAGTGTAACAGGCGTTCGCACATCATTGATCGATAGTATTAAAGCTGGAACAGCTGATCTGTATCTTAACATTCATTCAACGCAAGTTGGATCTGGTATTGTGAGAGGTCAACTCTCTAATGCAGTTACATTTGCATCGACTGTAACATTGCTTGGCACTAATGAAGTACCTTCAGTTACAACTACAGCAACAGGTACGGCGCTTATTCGCATTACAGCTGATGGTAAATTATATACTAGAATCAATGTAAACACGTTGGAAGCTACTGATGCCTTAACTGCAGCTCATATACATACTGGCGCAGCTGGTGTGAATGGTGGTGTATTAATCGGACTTTGCAGCAGTGCTGCTGATTTTGGTGTAACTAAAATTAACAGTCCTTCGGCTGCAATATTAACTTCTATTAGAACTGATGCAGTATATGTGAATGTACATTCTACTACTAGAACTGCTGGTGTAATTAGAGGACAAATTAGATAGTTAATTTTCTCAATAAAATAACAGCCACTTAAAACTAAAATGTTCTAAGTGGCTGTTTGTTTTGTAGCATCTAAAGTTTTACATTTAGTTAAACATTTGAAATGGTTGTTATTTTCCAAACAAAGCTAGCTCCACTTCTTTTGCTGCAAACATTTTAGCAGCATCATGGTCAATACCAGGTGTTTCTACTTTTCTCCAATTGAATGCCCATCCATTCTTTTCGGCCAATGCTTTTGCAAAAGCATAACAATTTCTTCCTCTTTCTAACCTACTTTTTCCTTGAATCATTCCTTTAGCACTTTCATCAAAATTATGCTCAGGCCGAATATCGTCTGTTCCCAAATAAAGCGTTAACGGTGCTGCTAGATAAGCTTTGAGAACAGTATCATTACTTAATTCTTCTGGCAGCCCACCAAAGCCATATCCAAAAGGTTGTTCTTTGGTTGGAAAAAGATCAGACCCAGGATTGGCAGCAACAATTCTTTTGGCTTCCCCCGGTAAAAAAGCGGCCATACGAACCAAAAACTGACCGCCTGCTGAGTGGCCAATTAAATAATATGGCAGGGTAAGTTTGTTCTCTATTTTTCGAATATAAGCTACCATTCCAGGAATCATTGAATAGGTCCATTTTTCCTGAGTTTCAACTTTATCCTTTTTCATAATTCCTCCTCGTTGGTAACGTGCAGATGGAAAACGAATAGAATCAAATGTAGGTGCAACGATGATCGCATTGAAGCGATCTCCCATAGTTATGGCAAAATTTCTATAATCTTCGGCATTGCGTCTTACGCCATGAAAAACAACCAATATAGGTCCATCCTTATAATTAGCAGGCTTGTAGGTGAAAAGCGTTAGGGGTTCGCCATTGTTCTCGTAAACAACCGATGAGGCTCCCATAGGTATAGCTTGTGCTACTATACTAGAAACGGATAATATCAAAAGTGCAAAAAAGAATAATTTTTTCATTGGCCGATTTTTAGCGCATGGGTATTTTTGGAATTATATCTAATAGCATATTTCTAAATTAACGTGTTATACTAATGGTCATAACTAACTACTCTTGAAATTTTCCAATTGCCATTATCGTTTTTCCAAATCATTAAAAATTTGAATGTGCCCACTTCAAGTTTCCCATTTTCGATATGCTTAAATTGATGCTTACCAATTTCTATTGCTCCATAACCCTCAATAGGGTGAACCTCTAAACTCTCATTAATAAGATCTCTTTTAAGGTCATAGTCTCTATTAAATATAGATTGAAAATTGATGAAAACCTTTTCATAACCGATTAAACCACCATTATCTTGATACCACTCAAGATCATTGGTGAAATAGGTCTTCATAAGATCTAGGTTTTTTGAATTATATGCCGCAAATAATGAACTATCTAGTTGAGCGATTTTATTAAATAGCGCTTTTTGAGTAGTGGCTACCTTTATTTCATGTTGGTTTTGAGCTATAACGCCAGTAAAAACGGAGATGCTCAAAAAAAGAAAGAGTAGTTTTTTCATAGGCAAATATACAACGATGAAACATTTCTTAATCCTTGACTAATGTGGCCCCCTTTTTTACTAATTGGTCTTAAATAATTTAATGGTGTAATCAAGTAGTTCTCTGCCTCCTATTGCTCCATGACCAGGAATAACAATTTTAACAGTAGGATACTGTCGTTTAATTTTCTCAACAGTATTTGACCACTCACCAACATTGGCATCCCCTAAATATCCCTTAGTGGCATCTAATTCTTTTATTAAACAGCCTCCAAATAATATATTTTCACTCGGGAAATAGCCTACAATGTTGTCCTTTGTATGTCCTTCACCAAAAAATTTTGCGCTGGCATATGTATTTCCAAATGAAGGAATTTTTAGCTTATGAAATGAGGCCAAGCCTCCTAAACAATCATCGTGAAAGTGAGTGGGAACAATCGCGTTTATTTTACAGTGAAGTTTTTCCTTAATGAACTTGATTAAACCTTCAGCACTTTTATTATTGGTTGGAGTATCAAATACAAGCACTTCATTGCTATTCCTGATTATCATTCCGTTACAAGGGACATTACCA
>JANOQC010000125.1:0-8728 GCA_031422175.1 Sphingobacteriia bacterium
AATTGTTGCCCATAATAAATCCGGAATAAACTAAATTTACTGCAAATCAAAAGTAGTACCCGAATTAGTCACAAGTATTAGTCTACTAAAGGCAGCTAAAGGCAAGAATCGGCAAATGTAACTAGCTGATTTATAATGTAAAGTGCACAGAGTGTGCACCAATTGTGCTTTGGCTACTTTCCGATACAAAACTTACTAAAAATAAAATCCAATTGATCTTCATGAGTAATTTGGCCAGTAATTGTACCCAAGTGATGAAGACACTGCCGTATATCGAGTGCCAATAAATCTCCAGGAATGCGATTTTCTAACCCAACACTTACTTCATCTAATGATACCGCTAATTGAAGCAATGCTTGATGATGCCTGGCATTGGTTACAATGGTAGATTCTGTATTGATATTTCCAGAGATGGTTTTTTTAACTAACAATGATTTAAGTTCATCAATATGTTGATTGGATTTTGCAGATATGAAAATGCAATTATTGAATTGCTTGAATTTATCTAAAGCAATTTCTCTAGATTGGTCAGTCTTATTTCCAACCAAGAAATAATTCAATTTTTCGGCCTCAAATTCTTGTACAATTTTTTCTAACTCAACTACTTCCATTTCTATAACATCAAATAGATATAAGACCACTTGAGCAGAACGCATTTTTTCTTTACTCCTGCTTACTCCAATTTGCTCTATGCTATCTCGTGTATGTTCTCTAATACCTGCAGTATCGATTAACCGAAACAATACACCTTCTATATTTAATATTTCTTCAATGGTATCTCTGGTGGTGCCGGCAATGTCACTTACAATGGCTCGGTTCTCATTCAATAAAGTATTTAACAAAGTAGACTTTCCTGCGTTGGGTTTGCCAATGATGGCTACTTGCACCCCGTTCTTAATTACATTACCCAATTTAAATGAATCAATTAATTGATGTGTTGTATTTTGCAATGATACAATAAGATTTTTAAACTGAGTCCTGTCTGCAAACTCCACATCTTCTTGAGAGAAATCCAACTCCAATTCTATCAATGCAGAAAAGCTGATCAAAGATTCGCGCAATTGTTTAAGATCATTAGAAAATCCACCACGCATTGTATTCAATGCTGCTCGTTGACTTGCTTCGGAATTACTGGCAATCAAATCTGCCACTGCTTCTGCTTGCGCTAAGTCCAGTTTACCTTTTAAGAAAGCTCTTTGTGTAAATTCACCTGGCTTTGCCATTCGAACTCCTCGCAAAGCTATCGCTTGTATTATTTTCTCTTGAATAAATGGCGAACCATGGCAACTTATTTCAATAACATCTTCGCCAGTATATGATTTTGGATTTTTAAATAAACTTAAAACAACTTCATCTAAAAGAATTCCATTGTCTTTTAATAAACCTACATGAATTGTATGAGATGCTTGATTAGATAAATCTTTAGAGGGGAATAGATCATTCAATACAGCAAATGTTTTTGGACCACTCACCCTGATAACACCAATTGCTCCAATACCAGGCGCAGTAGCTAGCGCTACAATAGTATCATCCCAACCCTGCAATGAAATATTCATATGCAAAGGTACAAAACCATTACAATCAATTAAAGCATTAATTACAATATCATAAATAAATCAATAAACTCCCTTCGTCGCTGCATTTTTATAATTCATTAATAAATCAATAAACCCCTTCGTCGCTGCCCAATAATTTTATCTATAATGATTTTTGCAAATCGATGTAAGTAGTAATGGATAAAATTCTTGAAAGGCTCCTCATGGGTTCATTGCTTTATTATTATTTATTTAAAAAATTTCCTAAGGGAGTCATTGCTTTATTTACTCTACGGTAAATCTTCTGCAACCTGGAATGTAATACTTTGTTTATGTCTGTAGATTACATTTCTTCCATTTTGAATTGCTGGTTTCCAATTGGGTCCTTTGGTGATTACGCGCAATGCTTCTGCCTTCGTTCCAAATCCTGGATCGTTTTCTGCAATCACTTCACTGATTGATCCATCTTTGGAAACAATAAAAGAAACAACCACAGTGTATTTTCCAGCAGGGGCTCCATTATCTACAGGTAAGGAACTATTTAAATTCCTTTGTAAATATTTCATCCAACCATTTAATCCACCGGGAAATTCTGCAGCTATTTGAACTACATTAAATACTTTATCACTTTCCTCCTCCTCATAAATTGCTTTTACTCCTGTTCCAGTTTTTTCAATAGGAGCTTCTACAATATCAGTTGACTTTTCACCTTCTTGATTGAAGTTGCCAATTTTAGTATCTTCTATTTCTTCTATTGTTTTCACTTCATCGAGCGGTTCTACTTCGTTGTCTTTTACAATTAAAGGCGGGGTTACTGAAATAGTTTTAATTTGTTGTTCAATCTTTTTTGGAGGTGGTTGTTCTATTTTTTTAGTTTCTTCTTTAATTGATGAAAGTTGAATATCAACTACTTGTTGAACTGTATTCACATTACCGAAACTATTCTGCGATATCACTAAGGCAACAATAATTGTTGTAATTGTACATGTAGAAATTAAAGCAATTTTGATTCTTTGATCATAGGTTTTACGCAGATCATAAGCACCATAACTTTTATTTTTCCCATCAAATAAAATGTCTAGAAAATCGCTTTGAAGAATTGATTGAGTTTCCATAATAATTGATTTATTACTATGACACATCAATGAATCATTTTCCATAAAAAAATTATTTGGCAGCAACTAAGGATTTTAATTTATTGAATAATATTAAAGCAATGAACCCCAGAGGAGCCTTTCAAGAATTTTATCTAAGGTTACTTTTATCGATTTGCAAAATTCATTTCAGATAAAATTATTGAGCAGCGACGAAGGGAATTTTTTAATTGAATTATATTAAAGTAATAAATCCCTGAAGAGCCTTTCAAGAATTTTATCCATTATAATTTTTATCGATTTGCAAAATTTATTGGAGATAAAATTATTGAGCAGCGACGAAGGGAATTTTTTAATTGAATTATATTAAAGCAATAAATCCCTGAAGAGCCTTTCAAGAATTTTATCCATTACCACTTTCATCGATCTCCAAAAAATTCATTTCAGATAAAATTATTGGGCAGCGACGAAGGGGTTTATTGATTGATTAATTAATGCAAAAAGCAAGTAGCGATGAAGGGACTTTATTGCATTAATAATAAAAAATGCCCCTTCTTTTGGAAGAGGCATTAATAATTAGATAAAGTATATTTATTCTTCAGAAACTTGGAAAGTAATACTTTGTTTGTGACGATAGATTACATTTCTACCATTTTGAACAGCGGGCTTCCATGAAGGTCCTTTAGTAATTACACGAACCGCTTCAGCTTTTGTACCATAGCCAGGATCATTCTCAGCAACAACTTCACTGATGCGACCATCTTTAGCAACAATAAATGAAACAATTACGGTATATTTTCCTGGAGGGGCACCATTTTCAACAGGTAAGTCTCTATTTAAATTGCGCTCTAAATATTTAGACCAAGCAGGTAATCCACCAGGGAATTCTGCTGCAATTTGAACCACTGTAAATACTTTATCGTAATCTTCTTCTACTTTAGGCGCTTCAACAACGCCAGTTCCTGTTTCTACAGGTGGGGCCACAATTCCATCATCTTTTGCACCCTCTTGATTGATAGATCCGATTTTTGTATCTTCTAATTTTTCTACTTCTTTAATTTCATCATCTTCTTTCACTTCCTCATCTTTTACGATTTTTGGAGGTGTGAATTTAGTGATCTCCACTTTGGGCGGTTCTTGTTTTGGAGGAGGAGGAGGTGGTGGTGGTGGCTCAGCTTTTTTCTCCTGCTGCACATTCTCCAAAGAAACATCCTGCACTATGATTTCAGCCTTTCCTTTTTTTACGGTATTGGCAATAATTGAACCTACCAATAATAAAGCGCAAATTAGGAATGTTCCTACCAAAGCGTATGTAATACGCTTATTGTAGGTTTTACGTAAATCATAAGCTCCATATTCTTTATTCCTACCATCGAAGATAAGGTCTAGGAAATCGGCAGTTAAAATTTTATTTACGTCCATTGTAAAATTAATTAAATGTTAGTTCTTGTTATACTTATTGCGCTCCTGAATTAGCACCTGCTTTATCAGAAATTTTTACCAATTGCTCTTCTATATCAGAAATATCAACCAATGCATATCTTTTTAAAACATTAATAGACATTTCATCAAGTATATCTATTACGTTTCTATAAGTACATTCAGATGATGGTTTTAAAATAACCACTAGATCCCTTTCTGGAGTTCGTTGTTTTTTATCCATCAACACTGTTCTAATTTCTTTGAAAGTGCTTGATTTAAAATTAGATGCATCAGGCAATAACTGACCTTCATAATAAAAAATGTTGTTGTTATTGCCTAAGAGCAGGGTAATTACACCTGACTCCTTCGCCCTGTTCTGGTCTTCCGGCTTATCAGCATCCTTTGGTAAAAAAAGCTTCATTGCTGTTGGCTGACTCATGGTTGTGGTGAAGATGAAAAAGGTAATCAATAAAAAACCTAAGTCCACCATGGGTGTTAAGTCAACTCTGGTTGATAGCTTCTTCCCTTTTTTAACGCCGGGGCCTTTCTTGTGTCCGCCGCCGCTCGAAGTATCCATTTCTGCCATGTCGGTAGAATTTAGTTTTCGTTAATAATTTATTACTCTTCCCTTTTCTCGCCAGATTGATTCATTTTCCATAAATCTGTTCCCACTGGTGCAGGTTCAGGCTTCGTAATCATCTGAAATTTCAAGATATCATTCTTTTTGAAAGCATCTATTATCGATTTAAAAGCAGGGAACTTAGCAAGATTGTCTCCTTTTAATAAGAAGGCAGGTTCTTTTTGTCCTAAGTATGCATCTTTAATTACCCTCATCCAAATGACCAATTCATTGCTGGCAGTATCTTTTACCGGAATTCCAGGTAATTTATCGCCTTTTCGTTGATCTTCTGGCATAGCTAAAAATGCTGCCATGCTACCCAATGGTGCCCCAAAAAACAATGCACTCTGAAATGCTTTTACATCAAGATTAAGGTTTCTGGTAGTATTTAACGTATTGGCAATTACTTCTTTCTTGGCTTTGTCGTCCATTTCAAGAAAAACCTTACCATCTTTGTCTAAAATTACCATTACATAATCTTTCTGTGGAGCTACTTTAGCAGCTACCGAATTGGGCGTAGTTACAGCAATTGCTTCTGAAGGCTTAAACTTGGTCGTTAAAATGAAGAACGACAACAAGAGAAAGGCCACGTCGCACATCGCCGTCATGTCTATACTCGTACTCTTACGAGGTAATTTGGCTCTACCCATTGTTATTTTTTTACGATTTCACTAAATAAGATTCAAAACGGTTGCATTTCCATAAATAATCAATGATTATTTATAATTAGCGGCAAAGCTTTGTGTTAAAGTGAAACCAGATTCATCAATTCCATAAGTGATACCATCAATACGCGTAGTGAATACGTTGTACATGATAATCGCTACGGCAGAAGTACCGATACCTAAAGCGGTGTTAAACAAGGCTTCAGAAATTCCTTTCGATAATTCTCGTGCAGCATCTCCACCACCTTCATCTCCTAAAGCAGAGAATGATTTGATCATACCTAATACAGTACCTAACAATCCTAATAAAGTTGCAACAGATGCAATAGTTGAGAGGAATACCAAGTTTTTTTCTAACATAGGTAATTCCAATGCAGTTGCTTCTTCTACTTCTTTTTGAATGTTCAGTACTTTTTGTTCTGTATCGAACTCACTATTACCAATCATTTCTTTGTATTTTTTCAAACCTGCTTTCATTACATTACCAACAGATCCTTTTTGCTTATCGCAAGCAGCCAAAGCTTTGTCTACTTCTTTATTAGCTAAATGAAACTGAACAGTACGAACGAATTCAGCAATACTACCAGAACCTGCAGCTCTAGTAACTGTTAAAAACCTTTCAATACAGAATGTTAGTACTGTTAAAAAACTACCGATCAAAATCGGAACAATAATACCACCTTCATACATTTTACTTAAACCAGTTTTAGGTCCTTTGTGCTGTGGCCAAAAACCACCACTAGGATCAGGCGTAGTAAAATTACTTTCTGTTCCTAACACAAATCTCCAAATGACGTAACCCAAAATAATACATGCTAATGGAGCGATCCATGAAATTGAATTGCCACTCTTCTTTGGGTGAACAGAAGGTGCACTTTTTACCGCTGTGGTTGGTTTTGTTTCAGCCATGACTCGATTGATTTTTGTTTTTTAAAAATTACAGTTGGTTTAAAAAATTTGACTTCACAATGCTACAGAAAAATTTTATGATTATTAAAAACTTTTCTATAGCACCGAAAGGGGTTACAAAGTAGGGATTTTATTTAACGCAACAAATTCTCGAACAATAAACTTTCATTACTTTCTACCGATTTATTCAATAATTATTGCCATTCATCAAACTGTTCAACAAAATCATTGTTGAATCCATCACATTTATATCTTTATCGTTTTATCTAACAACCAATTATGTCAATGAAAAAAATTCTAATTACTTCAACCACATGGGTGCTTGCAGTTGGCTTATTTGCACAACAAAGGCCTCAAAACCCAACCCCACAAGGGCCTACAACTCCGGCCCCTACTTCTCAAATTCCAGCAAACGGGGCAGTTCCGCCTTCCGGATTAGGTGGTTTTGGAGCTACTCAGCGTCAAGGTCCAAGAGCTTATAAGGATGTTATTACCGACAAGGCAGTATCTAAAAAAGGCCTTTTTACTGTTCATAAAGTAGATGAAAAGTATTATTTCGAGATCGCTGACTCCATTTTCGGCAGAGAAATACTATCAGTTGTTCGTTTTATTAAAGTGCCTGCTGGTGCAGGTTATGGCGGCTCTCCGGCCAATGGACGTGGTCAAATGATCAGCTTTGAAAAAGGACCTAGCAATACCATTTTTTTAAGAACAGTTACCCTAGTTAATACTGCGGATAAAGACCAAGATATTAATAAGGCAGTAGATCTATCTAATTTAAATGCTATTGCAAATGCATTCCCAATAGCCGCATTTAATAAGGATTCTAGCGGTGTAGTTATTGATGTAACTGATTTTTTTAAAGGAGATAACCAAGCGGTTAGTATCAGCCCAAACACAAAAAGAGGGTTAAATCTTACCGCTTTAGCTGCCGACAGATCGTTTATATCTAAAATAACTACTTACCCAATCAATACGGAGATAAAAACAGTCAAAACATATTCTGCTGCACCTTCTGTTGGTGGGTTTGGCGCGCCTGCTTTTCCTGGAGCCCCTACTTCTATACAAGCTGCAAATGAAGCTGGAGCTGTAACTATAGAGTTAAACACTTCTTTATTGCTTCTACCTAAAGAACCAATGGAGAGAAGAATTGCAGACAAAAGAGTTGGCTTTTTTACCCGCAATTTTGTTCGTTTCAGCGATACTCAACAAGAAGTAGAGAGAATAGAATTTGCTGTTCGCTGGAGATTGGAACCCAAAGATGGTGAGTGGGAAAAATGGCGCAAAGGTGAATTAGTTGAGCCTAAAAAACCAATTGTATATTATATTGATCCTGCTACTCCAAAGCAATGGCGCAAGCATTTAATTGCTGGCGTGAATGATTGGCAGATTGCATTTGAAAAAGCTGGTTTCAAAAATGCGATCATGGGCAAAGAATGGCCTGAAAATGATACTACAATGACCATGGAAGATGCTCGTTTCTCCGTAATCAGATATCTAGCATCTGATATTGAAAATGCGTCTGGTCCTAACAACAATGATCCAAGAAGCGGAGAAATTTTAGAGAGTCATATTCAATGGTATCATAACGTTATGAAGTTGGTGCACGATTGGTATATGGTTCAAACAGCTGCAGTAGATCCTGGTGCAAGAAAAATGAAATATGATGATGATTTGATGGGTGACTTAATTCGTTTTGTATCATCTCATGAAGTGGGTCATACTTTAGGTTTGCAACATAATATGGGTAGTTCGAGTAAAACTCCTGTTGAAAAATTAAGAGATAAAGCTTGGGTAGAAGCCAATGGCCATACTGCATCTATCATGGATTACGCTCGTTTCAACTATGTAGCTCAACCAGAAGACAATATTGGTAGAAAGGGATTGTATCCTAGAATCGGTGATTATGATAAATGGGCAATGAAATGGGGTTATAGTTATATTCCAGGAAATAATGAAGAAGAAAGAAAAACCAATAGCAGTAAAATGGCAACTGAAGCTTTAAAAGCCAATCCACGTCATTGGTTTGGAGTTCAAAATGGCACCGACCCAAGAAGCCAAAGCGAAGACTTGAGCGACAATGCTGTAAAAGCTTCTGAATATGGTATCATGAATTTAAAAAGAATTATTAAGGGATTACCAGAATGGACCAAAGAAGAAAATGATCAATACCAAAATATTGGTGATATGTATGGACAATTATTGGATCAATTTAGTTTATACATGGGTCACGTAACTACCAATATTGGCGGAGTAAATGAAACTTTAAAAGTAGCAGAACAAAATGAAGCTGTTTATGAAGTAACCCCTAAAGCACGTCAAAAAGAAGCGGTTGCATTTTTAAATAAGCAATTGTTTGAAACACCAAACTGGTTGATCGATCGTGAACTTTGGAATAAGTTTAATAATCCCGTTTCGAATGATCCAATCATGACAACACAAGATGGTGTTTTAGGTAGATTGATTAGCACTAACAGACTAGCT
>JANOQC010000126.1:0-28715 GCA_031422175.1 Sphingobacteriia bacterium
GCTAAACTCCAAGGGGCCCCACTAGTAATCCCTTTAAAAAATAAATGGGTAAATGGATTTCCAATAAAACCTCCGATTGATTCACCAAAACAAAGGCTATAGCCAATAAATACCCAAAGAATACTTACTACACCAGCAGCAACAACACTTTTAATCATTGTGGAGATTACATTCTTGCGATGTACCATTCCTCCGTAGAAAAATGCCAGCCCTGGTGTCATTAAAAAAACAAGCGCTGTAGCCACAATAATCCACCCGATATCAGCTGCATTATATATTTTACCTCCGTCATCAAAATTGGGCAATGAAGGAATAAAGATGGCTCCAATGGCAACAGCCAAAAGTACTAAAAATGGGGCGAGTTGTTTTGCTTTTGATTTCGGCATAATTAAGTATTAAAATTTAAAATAATGTAATATTATTTTGCTAAAATAGTTAAATATTTATAAAAAACAACAAATAAAATCAAATATAAATTAATATAATGTGAATTTGATACTATCGAATATCTCAATTTATATGCTTATTTGTTTAGTATTAAATAAAAAAGTTGAGCCAAATTAGCTCAACTTTAATATGTATTATAAAAAATAATATATATTTAATTATTCATAAAATAGTTCAAATCTTTTGATTCTAGTATAGAGTTGCCCATTAAAAACTCGTCTACTCTACGTGCAGATTCTCTTCCTTCACTAATTGCCCAAACTACCAATGATTGTCCTCTTCTCATATCCCCGGCAGTAAATACTTTCTGAATATTGGTTTGATAGTTTTTTTCAGAAGCCCTTACATTGCCCCTTTCGTCTAATTCTACTTCCATTTGTTGGATCAGTCCATTGTGTTGGGCATGTAAAAATCCCATTGCTAAAAATGCCATATCGCAAGGAATAATTCTTTCACTTCCTTTAATTTCTTCAAAACCAGCTGATTTACCATCGCTACCAATTTTCCATTCTAGGTCAACTATTTCTAAAGCGGTTAATTGCCCAGACTCATTACCAATGAATTTTTTAGTAGCAACTGCCCATTGTCTATTGGCTCCTTCTTCATGAGAAGAAGTTGTTTTTAATAACATAGGATATTGAGGCCAAGGCATATTCTCCGTTCTTTGTTCTGGAGGCTTGGGCATTAATTCAAATTGAGTTACTGATGCTGCTCCTTGACGATTGGCAGTTCCTACACAATCACTTCCTGTATCGCCTCCTCCAATTACTACAATATGTTTTCTAGTGGCTATAATATTGTCTTCCGAGAAAGAAATGTTTGATTCTCTTTTGTTTTGTTGTTTCAAAAATTCCATAGCAAAATGAACGCCATTGAGATCCCTACCTTCAATAGATAAATCTCTTGGAATAGTTGATCCACCAGCTAAAACAATCGCATTGTATTCTCTTAATAAATCATTGATGGAGATATCAACACCCACATTGGCATTGCATTTAAAAACAATTCCTTCCTCTTCCATTAATTGTATTCTTCTGTCTATCACCCATTTTTCTAATTTAAAATCAGGAATGCCATATCTTAATAAACCACCTATTGCATCATCTCTTTCAAATACCGTTACACTATGACCTGCGTAATTTAATTGAGCTGCTGCAGCTAATCCAGCTGGCCCTGATCCAACAATAGCAATTTTCTTTCCTGTTCTTAGATTGGGTTTTTTTGCTTGAACAAATCCTTTATCGAATGCTATTTCTATAATGTGTTTTTCAATTTCTTCAATGGTTACAGCTGGTTGATTGATGCCTAATACACAGGCTGCTTCGCATGGTGCAGGACAAATTCTTCCGGTAAATTCTGGAAAATTATTGGTAGCCGATAAAATTTCATAAGCTTCCTCCCAGCTTTGTTTATATACCGCATCATTAAATTCAGGAATAATATTTCCTAAAGGGCATCCACTATGACAAAAAGGAACTCCACAATTCATGCATCTAGCTGCTTGTTGATTTAATGTTTGATCAGTTAATCTTTCTACAAATTCTTTGTAGTCGCTTACACGATCTTTTGGGGAACGCTTGTTTGGCAGCGTTCTGTTGAATTCTAAAAATCCGGTTGGCTTTCCCATTGAGAGATATGAATTATGAGTTATAAATTAAAAGTTACATTTTTGATTTATTGTGTGATTTTTTGAGTAGCTTTTTGTAACACTTTTTTATAATCAGATGGAAATACTTTGATAAAATTTTTCAATTGATTATCAAAATCTGCTAAGATAAATTGAGCAACTCCACTCTTTGTGAAAGCAGTATGCTTTGTAATTAACAGGTGTAACACAACTGCATCTGATTCATCAATAGGGTCTAACTCAACCATTTCCATATTACACTTATTGGCAAACTCATTTTTAACGTCATATATATAAGCAATACCGCCACTCATGCCTGCTGCAAAATTTCTTCCTGTATCGCCTAGTATTACTGCAATGCCGCCGGTCATGTACTCACATCCATGATCGCCAACACCTTCGGTAACAACAGTAGCTCCTGAATTGCGAACAGCGAAACGTTCACCTGCTTTTCCTCTAATAAATGCTTCTCCAGAAGTAGCTCCATACAATGCAACATTTCCTATAATGCTATTATTCTCTGCAATAAAATTGGCAGTAGCAGATGGGTAAACAATTAAAGTTGCTCCACTCAATCCTTTTCCAAAATAATCATTGGCATCGCCTTCTAATTCTAATTTTAATCCTTTGTTATTAAATGCGCCAAAACTTTGGCCTGCGGTTCCGGTGAATTTAAAATGAATACTGTCTTTCGCTAATCCTTCACTCTTGTATATTTTGGTGATTTCATTGGATACAATGGTGCCAACAGTTCTATCGGTATTCTTGATATTGAAAGATGCAAACACGGAAGATTTTGTAGCAATTGCTTGCTCTGCTACTTTTAATAATTTCCAATCTAACACATTAGCAATTCCATGATCTTGTTCTTCTTGTTTGTATAATCCTGTATACAATGAATTTGATTCTTTGTACAATACTTTAGATAGGTCAAGATTTTTATATTTCCAATGCGATGAGTCTAATTTTTGAATGAGGTTATCTGATTGTCCTATCATTTCGTTCACCGTTCTGTAACCCAACTCTGCCATTATTTCCCTTAATTCTTGTGTAATGAATTTGAAAAAATTAACTACATGATTGGGATCGCCTGTAAATCTTTTGCGCAATGTTTCATCCTGTGTAGCAACACCAACAGGGCATGTATTCAAATGACATTTACGCATCATAATGCATCCTTCTACAATTAATGCTGCAGTTGCAACACCCCATTCTTCTGCACCGAGTAATGCAGCAATAGCAATATCCCTTCCCGTTTTCATTTGTCCATCTGCTTGCACAACAACCCTGCTTCTCAATTTATTTTTTACCAGTGTTTGATGTGTTTCTGCTAAACCTAATTCCCAAGGTAGTCCTGCATGTTTAACAGAACTGATAGGAGAGGCGCCAGTTCCACCATCATGTCCGGCAATTAACACTACATCTGCTTTGGCTTTTACAACACCTGCAGCAATTGTTCCAACACCTGCTTTAGAAACCAGTTTTACATTAATCCGCGCAGCACGATTGGCATTCTTTAAATCAAAAATGAGTTGTGCTAAATCCTCAATGGAATATATATCATGATGGGGTGGAGGAGAAATTAACCCAACACCAGGAGTGGCATGTCTGGTCTTTCCGATCCATTCATCTACTTTATAGCCAGGCAATTGACCACCTTCACCAGGCTTAGCACCTTGTGCCATTTTGATTTGTAATTCATCTGCTTCCGATAAATACAATGCAGTTACACCAAATCTTGCAGATGCCACTTGCTTAATTGCAGATCGCATAGAATCTCCATTGGGTAATGGAGTGTATCGAATTTCGTCTTCACCGCCTTCGCCTGTATTGCTTTTTCCACCCAATCGATTCATAGCAATGGCTAAAGTGGTATGTGCTTCCCATGAAATAGAACCAAATGACATAGCGCCTGTTGCAAATCTTTTATAGATATTTTCTGCAGGCTCTACTTCATCTATTGAAATGGAAGGGCGATTTTTCACAAATTCAAATTGACTTCTTAGCGTACATGCTCTTTCGCTTTGTTCATTTATAACCGAAGAATATTTTTTGAATGTAGTGTAATCATTTCTTTTTGTAGCATCTTGTAATAAATGAATTGTTTGAGGATTGAATAAATGAAATTCACCTTTTCTTTTCCATTGATATACTCCACCTACTGGTAAGCGATCTACTGGTTTGTCTTTTTTACTAAATGCAAAAAAATGTTTGGTTAATGATTCACGAGCAATTTCGTCTAATCCCATTCCTTCAATTCTAGAAGTAGCGCCTGTAAAATAAAGATCTACAACAGATTTATTGATACCAATGATTTCAAAAATTTGTGCACCTTGATAAGATTGTAATGTAGATATTCCCATTTTAGAAAATACTTTGAGCAAGCCTTCATTCACTGCTTTAATATAATTCTTTTTTAATTGCTCTGCATCTAAATCGGTTTGTAGTTTTCCGCTGAGTTTCATGTCGCGAATAGAAGAAAGTGCTAAGTAAGGGTTGATAGCGGTTGCGCCAAATCCAACAATACATGCAAAATGATGTACTTCCCAAACATCTCCCGCTTCAACAATTAATCCTACTTGACCTCGGTATCCTTTTTTTATTAGATGATGATGCACTGCTGCGGTTGCTAATAACGAAGGGATGGGAGCATGGTCTGAATCAATGGCTCTATCAGTTAAAATAATTACTTCAAATCCATCTTGCACTGCGTCAACAGCATACCTGCACAATCGATCTAAGCCTGCTTTTAATGATCCTGACTTTCCATCTGCTCTAAAATAAGTTTGTAAAGTTTTTGCTTGAAACACACCCGTATCGATACTGCGTATTTTTTCTAGTTCATGATTATTGAGTATGGGTTGTTTGAGTGCAACACTATGACAAGCCATTGGGTCTTCAATCAATAAATTACCGTTGCTTCCAGCAAAAGTGGCCAATGACATCACCATTCTTTCTCTAATAGGATCGATAGGAGGATTGGTTACTTGTGCAAATAATTGTTTGAAATAAGCGCTTAAATGTTGTGGTTGATCACTTAGTACAGCTAATGGAGTATCGTTGCCCATTGAACCTATTGGTTCTTTTCCATCCAAAGCCATAGGAGCAATAATGGTATCTAAATCTTCTGTTGAATATCCAAAAGCTTTTTGGTATTTAAATACTTGATCATTTTCTAAATGGGTAAACATTACTCTAGGCTCAGGTAATTCTTCTAACCTGATTTTGTATTTATTTAGCCAGTCGGCATAAGGTTTTTGGGAACAGATGGTTTGTTTCAATTCATCATCGCTAATGATTCTTCCTTGCGCCATATCAACTACAAACATTTTACCAGGTTGCAGTCTTCCTTTTTCTTTTACATTGGCAGGATCAATTGGCAATACGCCTGTTTCTGAAGCCATGATTACTCGATCATCGTGTGTAACTGTATACCTTGATGGTCTTAAACCATTTCTGTCTAATGTGGCGCCAATCATATTGCCATCAGTGAATGAAATAGAAGCTGGCCCATCCCACGGTTCAATCATGCAAGCATGGTATTCATAGAATGCTTTTTTAATAGGATTCATTTCTGTATTGCCATCCCAAGCTTCTGGAATCAGCATCATCATTACATGTGGTAAAGATCTTCCGGTAAGAGTAAGTAATTCTATCATGTTGTCTAAACAAGCAGAATCCGATTGGCCTCCCGTTACTATAGGTAAAATCATTTCCAATTCTTCTTTAGAAAAATGTGGCGTGGTGAATCCTTTTTCACTGGAACGCAACCAGTTTAAATTTCCTTGAAGTGTATTAATTTCTCCATTATGTGCCATGTACCTAAAAGGTTGGGCTAATTTCCAAGAAGGGAATGTGTTTGTTGCGAAACGTGAATGGACCAACCCAAAAGCTGAAACAACACGCTTGTCATTTAAGTCAGGAAAATAATGACGTACTTGCATGCTCGTTAGTTGTCCCTTATAAATAATTGTTTTTGCAGATAAAGAAGCCATGTAAAAACCAATTTCATCTTTACGTGTACTATTGTTGATGGTATGTGTTGCGTAGTTGCGAAGAATGAAAAGTTTTCTTTCGAAATCGATGGTGTTGTTGATGGAATCAGGGCATCCAATAAATACTTGCTCCATGCAAGGTTCAACAGATAGGGCAGAAGGGCCAATGTCATTTTTGTTTACGGGTACTTTTCTGTAGACTAAAATTTCTAAGCCGAGTTTTTCAGCAGCTCTATTAAAAATATCCCTGCATTCTTCTCTTAATCCAATTGATTTTGGAAAGAAAATCATTCCAACACCATATTTGCCATAAGGAGGGAGATGAACATCTAACTTGATGCATTCGTCGAAAAAGAATTCATGCGGAATTTGAAAAAGTATACCAGCACCATCACCTGTATTATTTTCGCAACCACATGCGCCTCGATGTTCCATATTTTCAAGAACAGTTAATGCATCGGTAATATGTTGGTGCGATTTATGACCTTTAATATTGGCTACAAAGCCAATGCCACATGCATCGTGTTCAAACTCAGGATTGTACAAGCCTTTCTCCATAATGGAATTCATCATAACACCTAGTTAATAGTGAAATAAATTGTTGGCAGGCAATCGGTTCTAAGTTAAGGAAAAATGCTATAAATAGTATGAAATTTTGAAATAATCGGTATGTATTAGAATAAACGCAAAAAAAACTACTAATCATTAAAATTTATTCAATGATTGGAGTATACCATCTGCCGCAGAATGTTCTTTGTTTTCGTCAGTATTCAATGACTTTTATGCTTTATCTATTTTCAAAATAGTTTGCAACAACACATTCACTCCATTGGCCATATCAATAGCGGTTGAAAATTCTTTGGGTGAATGACTGATGCCATCCACGCTTGGAATAAAGATCATTGCCGATGGTGCAATAGCTGCAATATGTTGAGAGTCATGCCCGGCGCCACTTTGCATGAATTTAGTAGAAAAGCTCAATTCTTTAGCAGTTGTATTAATTACTTGCTGTAATTTTTTATCGGTTAATGCAGGTTTCGATTCATTGGCCTGCCGTTGAAATTTGATGGTTGTTTTGCTTGATGTAGCAATGCTTGCTGCACGCTTTTCAATTGCTGCAAAAAGTGTTTCAATTTTATCTGCAGATAAATCACGAATCTCCAAACCCAAAACTACTTTACCAGGAATAACATTATAAGCTCCAGGTTGAACTGCAATTTTTCCAACGGTACCTACTTGTGTTCCTTTAACACTAGTGATAACTTCATTTACTGCAACAATAAATTTAGATGCAGCCAGTAAAGCATCCTGCCGCATATTCATTTGTGTTGCTCCAGCATGATTGGCAAAACCTTCAACAATAACTTCCCAATGTACAATCCCCACTATGCCTTCCACCACACCTATTTGTATTTTTTCTTTTTCTAAAATGCCACCTTGTTCAATATGTAATTCCACCCATGCATGTATATCTCCTTTTTTGCGAATACATGATTGAATTTTTTCAGGATTGCCACCAATAGCTTTAATGCCTTCTGCCATGGTTAATCCACTCTGGCTTTTTTGTTTTAATCCATCGCTTGTTATGTCGCCCACCATTGCTTTGCTGCCAATGGTGCCGCCTTCTTCATTGCCAAAAATGATTAATTCTAAAGGATGTTCTGTTACAAAATTGTTTTCGTTCATTATTTCAATTACTTCCAATGCACCGATCGAACCGAGTGTGCCATCGTAGTTGCCACCATCGGGCACCATATCAATATGTGAACCAAATGCAATAGGTTTGAGCGAAGCGTTTTTTCCATTGCGTTTGCCGATGATATTGCCTGCGGTATCAATTGTAGGATCGAGCCCAGCTTTTTTCATCAGATCCATAAACCATGCACGGCATTCAATATCGCCTTTGGTATAGGCAACCCTGTATCCACGTCCTTTTTCATCTACACCAAATTTTGCGAGTTCAAAAATGCGGCTTTCAATTCGCTTGCCGTTAACTGTTAAACTGGTAAAAGCGTTTTTATTATTGGCCACTAATGAACCAAAAACGCCCATGCCAATTGCAGTGAGGGATGTTTGTTTGATGAAATTTCTGCGTTGCATAAATGGTAATTTAATCTTTTGTTAGAATACTATTGAAAGAATCAGCAAGGGAGTTAAATTGTTTTTACCAATTATGTTTTTCGTTTGATATTGATAAACGGGCTTTTCAATAAAAACCAAAAACTTTGACGCTCTGCAGAATCAAATTCTTCCAATCCGTATTTGATTTCATGCACAGGTAAAGTTTTATAAGTGCCAAACAATTTATCCCAAAAAATAAATATATTCCCGTAATTAGAATCTGTAAATACCTGTTGCTGGTGATGATGTACTTTATGGAAATTTGGACTCACTATAATTTTTCCAACCGTTTTATCAAACCAATCAGGGACAATAAGACTGGTATGCTGTGCTATGAACAACGGCAAATAAAGAATAAAATCAAAAGCAATGATATTCATATCCAAGCCAAATAGGATTGTAGCTACAATTATTGAACTATTTTCCAAAAACCAGTCAAATGGGTGAAACCTGAAATATGAAGCACTGTCCATATGTGTGTCGCTATGGTGCACCCTGTGCAAGCGCCAAAATAATGGAATGGTATGATAAGACCGATGAAACCAGTAAGCCACAAAATCAATTCCAATAACTCCCAGTATGACTTTTAATGCATAAGGGATTTGAATCAGATTGAATAGACCGATCCCATTCTTGTTAATCCAACCAACAATGTTTACTACCAAAAATGCTAGTCCAAGATTCATGAGCATATAGCATACCTGTAAAGGAATGCCATGTAAAAAATGTTTCAATTTCATTTTAAACAAATCATTATTGATGACTTGTTCTACTGTGAAAAAAACGGTGAGCAATACAACCCAGATGATGTCGGTATTGATGCTTATAATTCGTTCAAAAATTTCTTTCATCATTTTATCCTTTTATATTTTTTTAGTAGATCAATTACTAATTGATGAGGTAGCGCATAGGCTTTATTTCCATTGATTCCTTCTAAGGTTTCTGCTGCTACCATTGCATTAATGATGGCTTCTTCTACAGCTTGTACTGTTGCATTAAAAAGTGGATTAATCAAATCGTTGGGTAGTTCATCTAGTTTTGTAAATTCTTCTCTTTGAAAAGCGGTAGGATTTGCAGTAGAGAAAGCAATAAAAATATCTCCCGATCCATTTTCTCCACGACCTCCAACTTTACCAACTCCGAGGGCAATTCTAGCAGCGATTCTTTTTAACTGATGAGGTAGCAATGGGGCGTCTGTTGCCAAAGCCACGATAATAGAACCATCACCAGGCTGATAAGATGGGGGCGCTTTTAATACATAATTCATTGTGTCTTTTAATTCTTGTCCTACAGGAACTCCGGCTATGGTAAAATTATTTTTATTACCAAAGTTTGATTGTACCAGCACGCCAATTGTATAAGTAGAGTCATTAATTTTTACTACTCTAGAAGAAGTTCCAGTTCCTCCTTTAAAGCCTAAACACATCATGCCTGTTCCTCCACCCACATTGCCTTCTTTAATAAAACCGCTTTTTGCACTGTCTAATGCTTCATATGCATTTTCTTCTTTTACATGAAAGCCATAAATGTCATTTAAGAAGCCATCATAGGTTTCTGCAACAACTGGATACGTGTACCAAAAATCATCTTTGTACCAACGATGCTTTACATACCATTTTAATACTGCATCTCTCACTACACCCACACTATTGGTATTGGTAATCATTAAAGGACCTTCTAGAAAACCTGATTCAGTAATCCACGTAGTGCCTGTCATTTCACCATTGCCGTTGAGTGTATACCAGTTTGCAAAAACAGGATTATTGTTCATCCCTCTTGGTAAAATAGCAGTAACACCTGTTCGAACAGGGCCATTACCTCTTATGTTTTTACCCTGCCCTGAAATAATAGAGCTGTAACCTACTTTTACTCCTTTAACATCGGTAATGGCATTGAACTTTCCTGGTGTTCCCTCAAAAGGAATTCCAATATCTCTTGCACGGGGTTTTTGAGCATCTATTATTTGTAATACAGCAAAAACACTAATAAGAACTGCAATAATTTTTCTCATTTTATGAATGGTTTTATAGTACTGTATAATTTTATTTCTTCAACATTTTTTTTATCTCCTCATCATTCCCAGTTAATTGCCAACCCACCAGTGAAACAGGAATAATTCCTGCAGCATAAAATTTTTCAAAGAAGTTGAACAAGGTGAAATTGTTTTGCTGCAATCGACCCATATCCATCATGAGTTTTTCTATAAGATATTTGCCAGTTACATAACAAGTGCCATAGGCAGGTTGACGCAAATACAGATGTTGTTCAAAACCTACTAAGCTTTCATCACCCGTCCATCCTTTGGGAGTATACTCCACCTGGTATTTTCTTGCTTCTTCATAATTGATCATATTGGCCTGTGCATATAACGAAGCCAATCCTCTTGCACAGCGTTGCGCCAGCATAATCCAAACCAGTTCTCTAGCACGGGGGTTTTCATCCCACATTCCTGCATGCATGAATGTTTCTTCCATACTGGTTGCCAATCCTTCATCACGCATCATCCACATATTAAAAGGCAATGCCTCTTTGCGCAGTAAACTGGCATGTGGTTCTTTTGTGAGGCCTTCCACTTCAAACCAATGGGAGGAATGAGAATACAATACCGCTGGTGCTCGGTGGCTGATGTTGGCAAAGAAATTTCTTTTTTCCTCGGGTACAAATTCGCCCAAATGCTTGCGAAGTACAGGCTCCATATAGTCTTTTACAGGAAGAATTTTTTTCTCTTTTAAAAAACGCATCATCTTAGTTGCTGAGGCATCTGTTTGTTTTTTGTATTGTTCAACAGTTGAAAAGGGGGTAAGCTCTGGTAAATTTTTGTTGCGTTCTCTTTCTAATTGTAACGATGAATAAGCTCTTGTTATCTCACGTTTTAGCAGCATCACTTCATCATCCCATGTAAGAGGAACCAGTAATACATTTTTTAAATGCCAGTTATAGTTTTCTTTTCCAATGCCTGAATTGCCATTCTTAAAAGGCAATTGTTTTTCTAACCATGCAATAAGTTGAAGACTTGCATTTTTTGCAGTAATAATGGCATTTTTTAATTCAGAACTGTTATTTGTTGTTTTGCCAGCAAGTTCATCTAGCATTGTTACCTGATCCTTGATATTACCGATGCCAGCCGTCCATAGATCTTTTGCATTGCCAGTAAGGTTTATTTTTGCTTGCTTATATAAAGTTGGAATGATTTTTAATTGAGCTGTCAATTTGGTAGCGTCTGCATCTGATAGTGGAAAAACGTATTTCCATAATTCAATGGCTGAAAAACTATTAGGGCCTTCATGATCGGGAGTATCGCTTTGTTCATTCCATACAATGGCATAAAAAGCGGGGTCACGCACCCATGGTTGTAAAATGCGGCAGTTATAATCCAGTGCATTCATTTCAGCATGCAGCAATGCATAATCTACACGTTGCTCAGTTGACCAACCCGTTGTGTCCATCTTTGCATGAAGTGTTTTGAACTGCAATAATGTTTGCTGCATTTTTGCAATGGTTTGGCTACGGTAATCAGGAACGCCATTGGGTAGGGAACTTCGTTCCAGCTGGCGCAGTTCTTTGCACAATTCTACAAGCGAAGGATAAGTATTTGTTTTTGTTTGTGCAACAGCGTTGAACAACAAAAAAAATGAAAACAGAACAGAAGCAATTTGTTTCATATGAACAGTTAGTTGAGATGATATTCTTTTTCTAAAAAGGAAATTATTCTTGCCGCTTTTCTATGCATTTGTGAAAGCCTCGTAAAAAGAATTCGGTTACTTCCTTTTAATTGATGAATACGATATGCTAAATCCCGGTGCAATGATGCGTCATAAGAACGAAGCGGGGGATTACCGGCAGGTTTATTGATGATATTGTTATCATCCAGCATTTTATCAAAAACATAAGGGTCAAATATGCGTAACATTGAAAGATCAACATCTCTCCGCTCGTCACGTTCATCAGCTATATTCAAAAGAATTGTTTCAGCCAGTTGCTGATAGCTAATAATACTGTCAGCTGCCTTTTCATTACGGATAAGCCGTAATGCTCCTGAATTTTTTAATTGAGTAATGGTTCTGTCACTTGGTTGAAAACGAACTGTTCGTATAAGAACTCTTCCCAAATAGTAAAATTCGCCCTCACTACCTCTTATTGTTTGTGTTTCTAAAAAAATCATCATGGAATCCAACTGTTCTTTTCTTCTTTTTTGATAAATAAGATTTCGGTTGATTGAGGCCGTATCTGTTTTCAAATCTTCGATATAAGAACGGATAAACTGTTTCTCTCTGCTGTTTTCTATTACATGCTCCAATTGATACTCTGCTAAAAACCCACAGAACACAGCAAGGAATAACATCAAAAATTCCCAGAAATAGCTCTTCCAGTTTTTCTTGTGATGAGGGGCAGCTGGGTCGTGGGCGTGGTGATGTACTTCCATTTCTTGTTCGGTTTCAGGTTTCTTGTTACTGGTTTCTGGTTTGGGTTCAATCCTGCCAGAGGGCGGGATTTCGCTGTGCTCAACTTTTGTGCTTGTTTCAGATGATGCAACAGGTTCATCAGTTGAATTTGTGTTAAACTGTTGCTCATTGTTTGGCGGCTGACCTTCTTCGTTATTTATATTTTCTTCTATCATTAGTACTATCTCTATTTTAATCTATTTCTTTTTCAATTAATTTGATCAGCTCTTCACCTGTATCTTTTGCAATGCTGTAAGCAACATTACATACCCTCATTCTTTCAAGTCTTAATAGAAAGGCACTCCCAACTTCAGTTCTGAATTTCTTTGCATCAGCTGATGAAAGAATATCTGTATGTTTTAATTGTTCAGTAACAAAAACAGGGTTATTGGTATTGGCAGTGTCGAGCATTTGCAGACAGGAAATATCATAGTTTTTATAAAGAGAAGGAAGGAAAAGGTCGGTATAATATTTTTGCTCAAAATGCTCAGTGCGATATTGGGCAAAATTGCATTTGCGCTGGTAATCAAGAATGGCTGTAAGAAGGCTGAAGTTTTTGATGTAACGTAACGAGCCAGATGTTTTCATTTGTTCAAAAGTTTCATTTCTATTAATAAAACCCCGATACCAAACCGCTCGATGTTTACGTACAAATGCAGCCCTGTCAAAAGTGGCAGAATTATTATTTAACTCATTAACAAGCGTGTTGTATGCAACAATCATTTTACTGTTTTCTCTGATGGCGGAATCAAGAACAATTTTATTGCTTTCAATATCAAGAACCATACTTTTTAAAAAGCGGTGCATCCGTTCATTTTCTATATAATGTTCCCTTTGGTTTTCGGCTAAGAAGCCTAGAGTAACAGCTAGGAATAACATGAGGAATTCCCAGAAATAAGATTTCCAATTTTTTTTGTGGTGTGTCGCTGCCGGGTCGTGGGTGTGGTGGTGTACTTCCATATCGCTTGAGGTTGAGTGTTGTTTAAGTTCAGGAATTGTTTCAGTAGCGGGTACAATGGATGCATCACTTGAAGTGGTTTCAGGTGATGACTCATGGTTTGGCAACTGATTTCCTTTCGGATCTTTGATATCTTTATTTTCTTCCATTATTTTTCAAAATGATATTCCGTATTAATTTCCTGCATCAGTGCGATTGCTGTTGCTTTCGACCAACGTAAAAATGCATTATACTGTTTCATGGAAATCTCTTTCATTGCAATGTCATTGTACAACTGTTTCAAATCTGCCGGATCTTTGTTTAATAATGTTAACTGAGGATTACTGTTCAATACTTCATTGTTTCTTGCAATGATTGAATCAGGAGTAATTTCAGCAAATGTTGTTTCTCTTGAAAGTAAGTGATCAAAGGGCTCGTAATTAAAAAAACGGGCACTGGAAATTTCTAACCTTTTATTGTTTTCTCTGAGTTTTTCTTCCTGCTGCTCACAAGCAGTTATTTTTCGCTCATAATAATCACTGATCGACAAAGACAATACATCATTCTTAATCAGGCGAAAACTACCGGAACTTTTAAGTTGGGTGATGGCAACTTTATTAAAAACAACTGTATTAAAATTGGAACATTTCAACCATAAATCGTACAAACGATTACCATTGATATTCCCTTTAATCGCATTGCTCACTTCCACTCTGAAAGAATCCAGCTGCTTGCCCATGGCTTCATTATTGCCCAGGTTTCTGTTATAGCGGATGGTATCATATTTCAGGTTTTCAACCATATCGTACATATACTTCTTGGCCCGGTCTCTTTCAATCTTATGCTCTAACTGATACTCTGCCAAAAAACCACAAAATACAGCAAGGAATAACATAATGAATTCCCAGAAATAAGATTTCCAATTTTTTTTGTGATGTGGTGCCGCCGGGTCGTGGGCATGGTGGTGTACTTCCATATCTTGAATGTCTGATGTAGGATTTCTGATGTCTGATTTATCTGTAACGGGTACAATGGGTTCATCGCTTGAAGGATGGTTCAAGGGCGGTTCTTGCGGTTGGTTGTCGTCGGTCGACAGTGGATTGTCTTTATTTTCTTCTTCGTTCATATTACTTCAGGTCAAATTCTTTTTGTAAAATCAACATCAATTCCAAGGCATCTGATTTAGCTTTTGGAAACGTGTTGGTTAAAACAAGGTTGATATACCCTCTTCTGTTTTCGAAGCTATTGGCGTATTCATTCAACAACTGAGGGTCGCTACATTGAATCGGAAACATATTTTTCATTAATGAATCCGGCATCAAATACAATGTATCACCAGGCAACACTGTTGAATAGTATTTGTAATAATGATTATTCAATATCCTGCTCCGAATGGCTAGTGTTTTTTCACGACGTTCCCGGTCACCATTATTCAAATTCCGTACATAACTCTGTCTGGAATAATATGCACTGATTTTATTCACCAGTTCGTGATTTCTAAAATAACGCAAATTACCCGATTGGGTTAGCTGAATAAGTGTGGCATCATTCCAAAGAACAATCGGCGATATAGTGCCAATTTGCGAATGATAATAAAAGGAGCCGGGCACTTTGTTTCCTGAAACACCTTGATATACAGATGAGCTGATACTGTCCATGCTCGCTGCTATTTTCTCCAATTGATGTACAACGCCATTAATTTGAATGGTATCATTTTCGAGATCCTTCTTTAATAAGGTGGCATATTCTTTCTCCCGATGCCGCTCAATGGTTTGCTCCAACTGATACTCCGCCAAAAAACCGCAGAACACAGCCAGGAATAACATGAGAAATTCCCAGAAATAATTTTTCCAATTTTTCTTATGATTCGGCGCCGCCGGGTCGTGGGCATGGTGGTGTACTTCCATATGTTCAATTTCGGATGTGTCGTTTGTTGTGAGGAGTGGTTCTACTTCATTATTTTCCTTTGAGGGTACAACAGATTCATTGCTTGAATGCGTGTTCAAGTCCTGCGCTTGTTGTTGTAGCGGTGATTCCTCCAGGTTATGTATCGTTTTGTCTTCTTCCATTTTTATTATCCATATGATGTTTCAACTCCTAAGTCTATCAGTCTTGCTTCTTAAGTAAAGAAATCGAATAGCCGAAACAAATTATTTGATATGATAGGTTTCCTTCAATAGCTTGATTAAAGCAATGGCAGTTTCTTTTTGTATCATATTTCTTCTATAGGTATTTTCTAAATAAAATTGTTTGAATGAGCACCAGTTGCTAAACTCTTTAATTTTTTGCGCATCGTAACTAACCAATAGTTGGTTTGAAAAAATGCTGAGGTCATATATACTACTATTACTACCATACGGCGTTTGATTGGTTGTACTTGGAGCAAACCTTACTTTGTTTAAAAGACCAATCTTTACTACTTGTAATTGAACTTTTCTGAATTCCAGATTAAATTCATAAGTTGATTGAGCAAATGAATTATTCCGCTGATTTTGATTGTTATATTTTTTAATGGAATCTACTAAAGTTGCATTTTTAAAGTATCTTAAAGAACCGGAATTTAATAGTTGCTGAAGTGTAGATTCGTCGGCTTGATATTGTGGAAACCCAAAAGCACGCACACTGTATTTATAAATGTTGAAAGTGTTGGATTTTATATTACCGGTATTATCCAACAAAGCGGTTAAAGTATCAATATCTGAGATGTTATATCTTATTTGCATATTGATATTCCCGATTGATGTAGTGTCTCCCACCAAATCTCTATACAGTGAAACCGCAAATTCCTTAGCACGTTGTTTTTCTATATAATGTTCCAACTGATATTCTGCCAAAAAACCACAGAACACAGCAAGGAATAACATGAGGAATTCCCAGAAATAAGATTTCCAGTTTTTTTGATGGTGAGGCGCTGTCGGGTCGTGGGCATGATGATGTACTTCCATTTCTTTTTCGGTTAAAGGTTCTTTGTTATTAGTTATTGATATCTGCTGTTCAGGGTGGTTATTTTCTTCTTCCATAAACTATTTAAGATGATATTCTTTACGTAGCAGTTTAAGCAACTGTGCATTCAGTTCGATATATTTTTGCAAATGCAAGGTTCTAGTGCCTCGCATACCACTAAAAGTGAAGAAACTCAAATAATTGGCAAATTGAATTGGGTTAATGGTTGCTTTATTTACAAACTGAAACGGGATAGTGGTGGTGCTTTTTTCGTAGGCAAGCATATTTTCAAAAACGGTTTTACCTTCAAATTGGTTGAGCGTTTGGTCGAAATCATAATTATTATGCTCCGCAATAAAGGGGTTGATGTAATTATTTCGTGCAATGGTCTCTAATGCTTGTCTGTCATTGATATTATAAATGGTTACAGAGAGATCACCCACTAATTTCTGCAATTCATTGCTTTTGAAATAGCGTAAAGAGCCTGAATTTTTTAACTGCTCCAGCACCACGGTTCTGGCTTCAAAGAGATAGGGCGATCGGAACATAACGCCATAGTGAAAGTTTACGACAAAGTCTTTTGATAAAGAGGCTAAGCTGCTGTCTTTAAAATAATTCACTAAAAATCGTACGGCTGATTCCTGTTTGATTCTACCCTCAAATTTTTCAGCAACATTCACCGAATCATTCTTCAACTCTTCATAAAAACTTTTTGCCAGTTCTTTTGCCCGGTCTCTTTCAATCTTATGCTCTAACTGATACTCTGCCAAAAAACCACAAAATACAGCTAGGAATAACATAATGAATTCCCAGAAATAAGATTTCCAATTTTTCTTATGATGCGGCGCCGCCGGGTCGTGGGCATGGTGGTGTACTTCCATATTATCGTTTAATTCGTTTGAAGGTTGTTCGCTGGATTCAGGCAAAGAGGTATCCTCTGAAGAAGCTATCTGTTCAGTAATATTTTCTTCAGTTTTTTCGGGTTCTATATTTTTATTTTCTTCTTTCACTGTTTGCCTTTTGTAGCCATTTCAATAAACGCTGCAATATCTTTTTTAAATTTAACAGCTGATGCAGGGTCTAAATACATCATGTGCCCAGCCTGGTAATACTTATAACTTACATTATTCTTTATAGCTGGTTCCAAACCCAGGTGATCTATTGTATATTCTATTCCCAAAAAAGGGGTTGCCAGATCATAATATCCATGCATCACCAGCACTTTTAGATCAGGATTACGGCTCATTGTTTCTGCAAGGTCAATGCCGGTGTGTGGAGGTGATGGCATGGCTCGAAAATTTGAACTTTTTGCATGTTTCCATTCCCATTCAAAACCTTCGGTACCGCCTGCGGATGTGTGATAATAATAATTTTTATCAACTTTCAATGTGTTATAATAGTAATCAAGAAATACTGAAGTATAGGCTGGGGAAACGGAGGTGCTTTGCGCATCATAATTTGCATTTTCGGCCAATAGATTTTGTGATACTCCTTTATATCTTGTATCCAATCTTCCTACATTCAAATGTTCATTTCTTAACAATTCCTGTCTGAACTGCGATGGGTTGAAGCGCAGATTTGCTTTTATCACATACTCTTTGCTTAATCCTGTTAAGGTTGCAATTTTACTTGCCATCTTGTCCTTCTCCAAAGCAGTTAATGCACTACCCTTCATTAAAGCACTGGCATATTCTCCCGTTGCAAACTCTCTGGCATTTTTTAAAAAACTTTCCAAGTCTGCAGGCTTATTTTCTATTTTATTATGAAACCATGCAGTAGCTGCATAAGTGGGCATATATCCTATATATGGAAAATCATCTCCGGTTTGGAATGCAATTGTACGGTAATCCATTAATACAGAAACAAGGATCACACCATTCATAGCCAATCCTTTTTCCTGTAAATAATTAACCACTCCACCTGAGCGGATTCCTCCATAACTTTCACCCAATAAAAACTTTGGCGAATTCCATCTGTTATTTTCTGTAGTGAATTGATAAATAAACTGACTAACACTTTTAATATCCTGATCAACTCCCCAAAAATCTTTATTCTTTGCTTTACCTATAGCATGGCTGATACCAGTGCCTACGGGATCAATCATTACCAGATCGCTGATGTCTAAAACGGTATTGATATTGTCTTCCGACCTATAAGGCGGAGGCGGTGTGTTTTCAGGATCATTAACTACTACTCTTTTCGGTCCCAAAATGCCCATATTTAACCAAAAAGAGGAAGAACCCGGCCCGCCGTTATAAGCATAAGTTATTGGCCGTTTACTCATATCATTCTCGCCTTCTTTTGTATAGGCTGTATAACCAAACAAAGCGATCCCTTCATTTTTTTCATTTTTTAAAATCAACGCTCCGGCAGTAGCTATGTAGTTTACTTGTTTGCCATTGATAGTAATACTGTGTTTAGTAACTGATTTTATCGCAGCGGGTATTGCTGTTGAATCAAAACCAGCTGATTTTGATTGTGCATTCACAACGATATGAAAAGTTACCAGCAAAAGAAAAAAAAGTTGTTTCATGATGAATGTTTTAGTTGTTTATATTAGTTAAAGATGTTGTGTTTTTTTAGATGGTTATTTGACGATAAATATAAGAACAGGCAAAGCCTACAATTACGAATATTAAAAATCTAAAAAGTTTCTGCTGTGTATTGTTCAATTTCATTGCAGCTTATTTTCTGCAAAAGATACTAACTAAATAACATCCACGCGATAATTCAGCTGCTTTTTGATTTGAATGTTTGCATGTTGTGGATATATACCAAATACCGAACTTCCACTTCCGCTCATGCTCGCATAAATAGCGCGATCAGCATATAAAGAGGATTTAATTTCAGCAATTTCAGGATGCTCTTGCATGATGGGCGCTTCAAAATCATTTTTTAAAAGATGCTTCCATTCTTCAATGGGTAATTGAATGATTTCTTGAATAGATTTTATGGGTGTTTTTGGTTGTATTTGTTCAAATGCCCATTTGGTATTTACATGTATGCCCGGGTGAATCAATACAAATGTATAGTTGCTTAAATCCAAAGCTATTGGTTCAAGTAGTTCTCCTCTTCCTGTTGCAAAAACGGGTTTATTTAAAATGAAGAAGGGACAATCGCTTCCTAAGACAGCAGCATAATTGATCAATTGTTCTGGAGATAAATTCAATCTAAATTTTTCATTCAATATTTTCAAAGTAAATGCCCCATCTGAACTTCCACCACCCAAACCTGCGCCCATTGGAATATGTTTATGCAAATGCATTTTAATTGCGGGTATTTCAGGAAAATCTTTCTTTAATAACTGATAGGCTTTGATACATAAATTATTGGTAGTATCTCCGGGAATAGCTACTCCTGTTGATGAAAATTCGAATTGATTGGAAACAATAATTTCCAACATATCTTTTAATCCAACCGGATAAAAAACTGTTTCGATATGGTGAAAGCCATCTGCACGCTTACTTGTAATATGTAAGCCTAAATTGATTTTGCAGTTGGGAAATTGAACCACTATTTTCTTTTGTTAAGTTCATCTCTAATTGCAATAGCCCTTATATAATCTTCGGAATCTAGTACTTCATTTAATAAAGTATTTAATTCTTCGATGCTTAATAAACTCAAATCATCTCTGCCAGAGCCCGTTTCTTCTATACCAACAGCTTCACCTCTGTTTTTCTTAGGTGCGCCATCTTCCATTAATATGCCTGCACTTTCTAAAATATTTTCATAGGTGTATATAGGACAACCAAATCGAACAGCCAATGCTAAAGCATCGCTTGTGCGTGAATCAATTTCAACCGTATCGTTTTCTGTAAAGCAAACCAACTTAGAATAAAATATCCCTTCTTGTAAATCGCTGATGATAATTTCTTGCAATTCTACTCCAAAGGCATTCATGAAGTTTTTCATTAAATCGTGAGTGAGAGGCCGACTAGGTTGCATATGTTCTAATGCAACTGCTATTGCTTGAGCTTCAAATCCACCAATAACAATAGGTAATCTGCGTAAACCATTCATTTCACCTAAAACTACTGCATAAGAATGCGTTTGAGTGATGCTATGAGAAAGTGCCACAATTTCCAATTCAATCTTATTCATATTACCCACGAAAATAACTCAAAATACTACATCAAATACCTTGAGTGGGCTGTTTCTTGAGCCATTGATCAAAAATGAAAGTTCCAAATGGTAAAAAGGCAGCCAATAATGCAATCAATAAAAACATAGATGGCCAGTTTTCTTCTTCTTTTACTACAAATGATTGATACAAAAACTGGATGAGTAGAATTCCATGAATCCAACTCACCAGTTTGAACGGGTAGGGGGAACCGTTAAAATATTTTAAAGGAAGGGCAATGAATAAAAGTAAAAGAAAAGTGATTCCTTCGGCGTATCCATTTAATCTCAAACGTCCTATTGAACTGTCTATTAAGTTTCTCATTTAAATATTTTTTTGGAGATAGAAATATTAACAATGGAAAAGTAGTGCTGTACTTTTATTTATTTTGTAGTTTTTTGATGATATTTCTCTGTTATTTAACGGTTTTTACCACATATTGCATTACAAAATCAATCTAAATGCCTAAAATTCAAATCAATGAAATCCATGCAAAACCGCTTATAGCAGGATATGAAGCACAATTTGTTCATACTTCATCGGCTACTTTGTCACATGTACGCGCTATTGCTGGTGCATTATTACCGCTCCATTCTCATCCTCATATTCAAGTTTCTTATGTGTTAGAGGGAACCTTTGAATTAACGGTAGATGGGGAGCCACATCATTTGGAGCCCGGGCAATTATTTGTAATACCCTCTAATGTACCTCATAGCGGACTAGCCATTACAGACTGTTTTATACTAGATGTATTCACGCCTGTAAGAGAAGATTATAAGGAGAAAGGAGGCTTTATAATAGAATGATGAATTATTAATAAAGAATTATGAGTTATTAATTCATCATTCTTAATTCCTAATTACTAGAATGTAACTTCTTGATCTCTGCCGTTAATTGTGGTAATATTTCAAAAGCATCACCAACAATTCCGTAATCAGCCGCTTTAAAGAATGGTGCTTCTGGGTCTTTATTAATTACTACAATTACTTTACTTCTGTTTACTCCAGCCAAATGCTGAATAGCTCCTGAAATACCAATAGCTATATAAAGATTTGGTGCTATTTGAACACCGGTTTGTCCTACATGTTCGTGGTGTGGTCTCCAATGGGCATCACCAACAGGTCGGCTACAAGCAGTAGCAGCGCCTAATTCTTTGGCCAAGTCTAGTAAAATTCCCCAATTTTCTGGTCCTTTTAATCCTCTTCCTCCACTTACAACTACATCGGCTTCTGTTAAAGGAATTTCGCCCACAATTTTATTTACTGCTGTAATTGTTAGTTTTGATACATCTACATTTATTGCCAAAGGACTAACAGTTGCTGATCCTTCACCTGCAATTGTTTTATAACTATTCGGATTTAAAGAAATCACTTTTATAGCCGAATTGATGCTAATATTTGCAAAAGCTTTTCCAGAGAAAACAGTTTTCTTCACAACAAATCCGTTGGATGTATCTGGCAAAGCACAAGCTCCAGTAACAATGCCCGCTTTTAGTCTTGCTGCAGTTCTAGCTGAAACTGCTTTTCCTGTTTGGTTATGAGAGAAAACTAAAACAGTTGAGCCACTTGTATTTACAGCTTCTGCTAAAACTTTAGCATATACTTGAGCATCTACATTATTTAATGAAACATTGGCCACTTGATGTATTGTTGATACACCATATTTACCTAATGCGGTTAAATCATCCGTAACAGTTCCAAGTACAATACCTGCAGCAGTAGTGCCTAATTGCTTTGCTACTTCTACACCATAAGTAAGTGCTTCTAATGATGATTTTTTAACGTGACCGTCTGAGTGATCGATGAATATAAGAACTGACATATCGGAGAATTAAGAATTAAGAATGATGAATTAAGAATTATGAGTTAAATGGCTTTGGCTTCTTCGTGTAATAAACGAACTAATTCTGCAACATTATCTGGCGCTACTAATTTCACACCAGCTTTTGCTGGAGGTAATTCGAAGCTAACGATTGAAGTAAGTGCATCTATAACAATTGGTTCAACTACTTTCAACGGTTTTGTTCTTGCTGCCATAATGCCTCGCATGTTGGGGATTCTCTGTTCAGCAACCCCTTTTTGGCAACTTACAACAACTGGCAATTCAACAGCAGCTTCTTCTTCGCCACCATCAATTTCTCTTGTTACAGTTGCTGTTGTTCCTGCTAATTCAAATTTAGTTGCCAATGAAATATAAGGTGCATCAGTTAGTTCAGCTATCATTCCTCCGATAGAAGATCCATTGTAATCGATGGTTTCTTTTCCTGTGAAAATGATGTCGTATGCACCCTCTTTTGCTATTGCTGCAATCTGTGCAGCTATAAAGTAACTATCGTTGCCATCTGTGTTAACACGAATGGCTTCATCTCCACCCAAAGCCAATGCTTTTCTAATAATAGGTTCCGCTTCGACGCCACCAACTGTAACCAAATGTATTGTTGCTGTAGTGTCTTTTTCTTTTAATTCAATTGCTCTTACCAATGAATACCATTCATCGTATGGGTTAATAATCCATTGAACACCAGCTTCATCAAATTTTTTATTACTATCGGTAAAAGCAATCTTAGCCGTTGTATCGGGCGTTTTACTAATGCAAACTAAAATCTTCATATAAATAAGGTTTAACTTTAAATAGTTGTTTATGCAACTATTTGCAAATATAGTAAGGTTTAAATAGCAGCAAAGGAATTGTTCAATTATTTATTGATGAAACTTTGTAAAATTATACAGATTTAACCATTTATGTATATTTGTTAGATGGAAAGAATTGACCGGATCAAGGAGTTTTTAGCAACCAATCCAACAGATAACTTTCTGAGGCATGCATTGGCATTGGAATACGTTAAAATAGGGGATATATCTGGTGCTAGAACTTTGTTTGAAGGCATTCTTTCGGCTTCTCCTGATTATGTAGGATCTTATTATCATTTGGCTAAATTATTAGAGCAAATTGGTGAAACAGCGTTGGCCATTGAATGGTACGAAAAAGGAATGGCTGCTGCTAAAACAGCTAAAGACCAACATTCCTACAACGAGTTACAAGGGGCGTATGAAGAGTTGGTTTACTAAATAAATTGTTCATTAATTTTTAAAAAAATAAATCATGAAGACTGTCAAAATTATTTATTGGGTAAGCACTATTTTATTTGCTTTGATCATGTCATTTACTGCCATTCCCTCTTTAATGAATAACAAAGAATCCCTCGAGTTTATGACTCATCTTGGATACCCTTTGTATTTTGTGCAATTTATTAGCGTTGCAAAAATATTGGGCGGCGTTACTTTGATTTTGCCAGGTTTAACTAAGGCTAAAGAATGGGCTTATGCTGGATTGTTTTTTGATCTAGCAGGTGCTTTATTCTCTATTTATGCTGTTGACGGAATCAATCCAGGTATGGCATTTATAGGTTTCTGCCTGCTATTAGGGGTTGTATCTTACTTATATAAACAAAAGAAAAATGCCTTTGAATTAACATTGAAAGTATAAATAAAATGGCTGCTCCAGACCCTAATCAACTTTTCCCTTTAGCCAATTATAATCGATTGTGTTTTTTAAAGAATACTATTAAAAATCCTAATATTATTGTCGGAGAATATACCTATTACGACGATTTTGAATCGGTTGATCATTTTGAAAAAAATGTAAAATATCATTTTGATTTTATAGGTGATAAATTGATTATTGGAAAATTTTGTATGATTGCTTCAGGAGTGAGTTTTATTATGAATGGAGCCAATCATTTAACTGATTCAATTAGTACTTACCCCTTTGCTATTTTTGGTAATGATTGGAAAGATGCAATGAACGGGAAAGTGTATCCTTCAAAAGGCGATACCATTATTGGCAACGAAGTTTGGATTGGTCATAATGCTACAATTATGCCTGGTATTACTATTGGAGATGGGGCTATCATTGCTACAAATGCTACTGTTACAAAAAATATAGCACCTTATTCGATTGTTGGAGGAAACCCAGCTGTCTTAATTAGGAAGCGTTTTTCAGATGAAAAAATTATACAGCTATTAGAAATAAAATGGTGGGATTGGGATACAGAAAAAATTTCACAAAACCTGCAGCATTTAACTGATAATGATTTAAGCAAACTATTATAATGGATAAACCAACATCTTATTGCGAAGCAGTTTCAACGATGGAAAAAAATAATGTGCATCGAATTTATCACGACACTGCATATGGGTTTACCATAAATGATGATAACGAATTGTTTGAAAGATTGATTTTAGAAATTAATCAGGCTGGTTTAAGTTGGACGACCATTTTAAATAAGCAGAATAATTTTAAAAAAGCGTATCATGGTTTTGAAATTAAAAAAGTAGCAGCATATAAAGAAAAGGATCGTACGCGATTATTAAATGATGCTGGTATTATTAGAAATCGGTTGAAAGTAGACGCTGCAATTCATAACGCAAATGTGATACTTCAATTGCAAAAAGAATTTGGGTCTTTTAAAAATTGGTTAGATACCAATCATCCATTATCTAGAGAGGAATGGATGAAACTATTTAAAAAAACTTTCAAATTCACAGGTGGAGAAATTGTGAATGAATTTTTGATGAGCACAGGATATTTAAGGGGGGCTCATATTGAAACCTGTAAAATACATAAGAAGATAGTCAAGTCTAAGCCTAAATGGATTCTACAATAAACAAAAATAATTTGTATATTGTTGAATGAAAAATTCTAACCAACCGCAGCCAAATTGCATAAAATTGCCTCTAACTAAAGTACTATTTCATGTAATTGCTTCTATCTGCATTTTCATTGTGCCTATAAATGCACAAACCAGTAATGATCCAATTATTAATTCTATCATAAAAGAAGCTACATCTAATTCCCAGCTTAAAAGAATGAGTCATGAGTTGATGGATGGGGTAGGACCCAGATTGGTTGGATCTTCTAAAATGACACAAGCAAGTGATTGGGCAATTGAACAATATAAACAATATGGCATTGACGCAAGAAGAGAGAACTACGGAACCTGGCGTGGTTGGGATAGAGGCGTTAGCCATGTAGATATGACTAGCCCTTGGCTTAAATCCTTAGAGGCTACCCAATTGTCATTTAGCCCAGCCACAAAAAAACCAGTGATTGCCGAAACAATTATTTTGGCTGATGTTGCTGATTCTTTGGCATTTCAACAATGGCTTCCATCTGTAAAAGGCAAGTTCGTATTGATTTCTATGCCACAACCTACTGGAAGACCCGATTATAATTGGCAGGAATTTGGTACCAAAGAGTCTTTCGATAAAATGAAAAAAGAAAGAGCAGCTGAAACCGATGCATGGAGAAAAAGAATTACAAAAACAGGATTCAACAACCGACAGTTGGTTGTTGCTTTAGAAAATGCAGGTGCAGTTGGAATTGTTGCAAGTAACTGGTCTAATGGTTTTGGTGTGAATAAAATATTTGATGCATCCACTAAAAAAATTCCAACTGTAGATGTTGCCTTAGAAGATTATGGTTTATTGTATCGATTAACTTTATCTGGTAAGCAACCAACCATTAGTGTATTTACTCAATCTAAAGAATTGGGCAATGTACCCACTTTTAATACATTGGCTGAAAGAAAAGGAACTGAAAAGCCAGCTGAATATGTAATGCTTTCAGCTCATTTCGATTCTTGGGATGGTGCTACTGGTGCAACAGATAATGGAACTGGTACGATGGTAATGATGGAAGCTATGCGTATTTTAAAAGCAGTATATCCAAATCCGAAAAGAACCATTTTAGCTGGTCATTGGGGAAGTGAAGAACAAGGCCTCAATGGCTCGCGCGCTTTTGTAGAAGATCATCCAGAAGTGGTTGCTAATTTGCAAGCATTGTTTAACCAAGACAATGGTACTGGAAGGGTTATTAATATTGGTGGGGCTGGATATGCCAAAGCCAAAGATTATTTAGGCAGGTGGATTGCGGCTGTTCCTTCTCCATACAAAGATTCTATCAAAACAAGTTTTCCTGGATCTCCTGCTGGCGGCGGATCAGACAATGCATCTTTTGTTGCTGCAGGTGCACCTGCTTTTTCATTGGGTGCATTAAATTGGTCTTACTTCAATTATACTTGGCACACTAATAGAGATACTTACGATAAAATTGTATTTGACGACCTTCGATATAATGCAATTCTTACAGCGATACTAGTATATATGGCTTGTGAAGACCCTGAAAAAAGTTCAAACGAAAAAGCACCATTACCTGACGGACCTCGTGGTCCTCAAAAATGGCCAGAGCCTGTAAAATCAAAACGTACAGGTGGATTTTAATATTAGTAAGTGTTTGTCATGTCTTCATCAACGCAAATAATATAATCTGCTTTGCCCCTGTTTTCGGCAAGTAATATTTTGATGTCTTTTTGTGTTACGGTACTTATGGTTGCATATTTTAAATTAGGCTGAGCCTTTTTTAAATACCAATTAATTCCATCATAATTGTCTGAATGAAAGGCTCCATTAAAATGAATAAACAAATTGCCAAAAGTAAAATTTTGTAAAATGAAATAAGCCATGGTAGCATCTTTGCTAGCCTGGGCTTTAGGCATGTTTACGCTTCCATGTCCGGCCATCATATCCATTATTTTTACATAACCAGGTAATGCAGGGTCATAAGCCATTGGAAGTGGAGCCATCCATTTTTTTTCGGTTGGACTAATACTATCTAGTTTTTCAAAACCTCCCTTAGATACAATAGCAGCAAACTTTCTGGGAATATTGGTAGCTATAAATGGAATTTTATTTTCTCTAGCGAAATTAACCAATGGTGCATAATCTGTAGGATAATTTTTCCATAAACGTGCTGCCGAATCAAGTCCTTTTGCGCTTAGCTTATTTTTCAAATAAGCATTTAATGGTTCTTGGTTATCTGCTTCAAACATTTCGGCACCTAAAATTAATTCACGGCTTTGTTTTAAATCCTTGGTTACTGCCAATTGTAGCCAATGGGCTATTGCATTATTATGAAATTCTCCAAATAGTACAATGTCTTTTTCCGAAAGCGTTTTGATCATTTTCTTATAAGAAATTTCTTTGCCTTCTGCATTATACAAAGTGTAGGGCATTTTATCCTGTGCAGTAACAGTAGCCATAATGGAGCAAAAGCAAAAAAGTAAGATCAATTTTTTCATAGGTTGAAATATTAGTTGGAATTTTTCAAATATAAGCTCCTTAGGCTTACCTATTAAAGCAAATAAATAAATTTATCCAATTTGAGAAAAAGATTAATCACTTTCTTCAAAATGCAGGTGTTGATGATGTGCCCCAGCTGCAATATGTAAAACAAATCCCATGATGGCGGTATCTTTCATAATATTGATTAAAGCAGCTATCTCCGTATCTCTATTACCCGCATTTAAATAGTTGGGAAGATGAATGGAAAGAATAAAAATCAACATTAGTATAACCAACATATAGCTCGTAAACTTTACATATTGATTGGTTAGAAAGGAGAGACCAACTATTATAAATAACCCCCCAATTATATATGCATATATTATTCCACCTACCATAAATATTGGTACATAAACAAAAAGGTCGCGAGGGTATAAAAAGTGAAAAATGCCAAATACAATTAATACAACAGATAGTATATAAATAGCTATCCTAGAAACGATATGATAGTGTTTCATAAAATGGGCGTTTGGTTCAAATAAAGTTAAACAAATAAATCGAGGATTGCAATAGTAGATGGCACAATTATCAATCAAAAAGGCCTAATTGAAGGGCTTTAGTTGGTTTTTTGGGCTGGCGTAATAACTTTGTTAAGTCATTACTTATTTCATGTACTTCTGATGCTTCATATCTTGAAGCAATGATTATTTTAGTATCATTGGCATGAGGAATAAAAACGGACTTAGCCAATGCTGGATTATTATTTTCTTTAGATAGATGCGATAAAAATAAATGCGTCATAAAGGGTGGGCGATGATTGATAAATAATTCCAGTGCTTGATTGTTGGAAATATGTCCCTTACCATTTCTGATCCTTTCTTTAAGTACAAAAGGGTATCTGCCATTCTCTAATAGCGCTTCATCATAATTTGATTCTAAAAATGCGGCATGGCATTTTTTAA